>JALOKO010000578.1 GCA_025456495.1 Bryobacterales bacterium
TGTTCGCGGCTGTAGTGCTGTTGACGGCATCGGCAGTGGCGAAGACCCACACCATCACGCTCCACACACCCACCACCATCGCTGGGCAGGAGCTGAAGCCGGGCGACTACAAGATGGAGCTGAACGGCGACACCGTGAAGCTCACCAACGGCAAGCAGACCGTGGAAACCACAGTCACTGTTCAGGAGGCCGCAGAAAAGTTCTCTAAGGATTCCGTTCGCTACACTGAGGCGGATGGAAAGATGAAGGTGCGTGAAATTCGGATGGGTGGGACAAACACCCGGCTGGTATTCCAAGGCGCCTCTTCAAATACGTCAGCGCAATAAGAGAATGGCTGCATCTTCTTCGCCGGAGATGCAGCCGATTTTTCGTCTCAATTACAGACTGTAATATCCGCTATTCTATCCATCCTGCACCTTCCATCGCCATAGGCAGGGCCTCCCTGCCGGTTACGATCCGTGTGAAACCACGCTGGCATCCCTCCAAACCGCTTTTGACGCCGCTGCCGCTTTGGACGCCACTGCCGCGTCGATGACGCCACTGCCGCGTGGAAGGCCCCACTTTCGGCTGCGCGTTGTTGCGGGAACCCGCTTCGCTACAATGAGGATGCTGGTGTCTGGCCGCGTTGCGCGGCGGACGTCGGGCTGCGCGCATGCTTCCTCAAGACCCAAGAAAGCGATATCTGCTGCTGCTGACAGCGGCCTCCATCGCCATTCTGGTTGTGGGATGGCAGATTCGACCGGTGAAGTCCGCCGATCTGGCCGCGTCTCAGGCCGATATCTCCCGTCTGCAGCGGCTCACCCAACGGAACAACCTGGAGAACATGGCCGCGTACTTCACCGAAGTGGCTGAGCGTGTGAAGGCAAGCCTCGTGTGGGTGCAGGGGCTGGAAGCGCCCGGCATCGTCTGGGAACGGTCCGATGCCATCCTGGCCGCTGTACCGCCCGAGCGGGCCGCGTCTCGCGCAAGTTTACGCGGACTGATGGAGTTGGATTCCCCACTTCTCACCGACCTGTACGCCGAGACCCCGGAACTCCGCATGCTGAAGGCGCCGCCGGAGTTGGCGCTGGTCCCGCTGGCCATCACCCCGGTGGGCGCTTTGCGGCAGGGCGGTTGGGTTGTCCTGGTGCGCCGGAACTCTCCGGAAACCTACGAGGTGGAAGCTACCCTCTTCAGCGGGACGCGGAACGTGCGTTGTGGCCCGGAAGCAGTGCGCGAGATGCTGGTGGGGCTGGCGGCCGAGAATCGCCCGCTGGGCGCCGCTGCCTTTGATCTGGAGGGTCGCTTCTTCGGCGTGGTGCTGGAATGCGATGGCGTGCGCCGCCTGATCAGCGCGGAAAGCCTGGGCGGGCCCATTGATCGCGCTCGCTCCATCGATAGCCAGTTGCTGTTTCGCTACGGGTTCCGCCCGGTTGAGCTGGATTCCGACAGAGCAGCCTACTTTGGCCTGCCCACCGTGGACGCCCGCCCCGCGGGCCTGCTGGTGCAGGAACTGTGGCGGGATACCTTGGCCTGGGATCGTGGCATTCGTCCCGGTGACCTCTGTGTCGCCCTGGACAATCAGCCCATCCGCGCCCTCACTGACCTTGCCGTGATGACCGTGCCCATGTACCGCCCCGAGTACACCCTCACCCTGCGGCGCGGGTCCCAGGAACGCAAAGTTGTCTTCCCGCCCGGCGCTGGCCTGAGTACCGGCGATGAATTCACGCGACCGGCGCCGGTCACCGTGGCCGCGCCGCTGCCAGCCCTCGCCGTCCGCTATGTGGAAGCCGGTTCCAGCGCCGCCCGGGCCGGGCTGCTTTCCGGAGATCGCGTGGTTTCCGTCGGGCCACGCTTCGCCATTGGTCGGCCACCAGCCGAAATTTTCGACGAGCAGCGCAACGATCCGCGCTTTTTTGTGGTCGAACGGGGGCATGCCTTACACGGGCTGTTTTTCGGCCCGTCCACGTCGCCCTAGGCCGTTTCCAACGGTTTGGCAGCGGCCGCGTGAGGCGACTGCGAGCAGAATTTGGTTCCACTTTGATTACTGTACCGGAAAGTGTATATTGATAAGAGGACAAAAGAGTCGGAAAATGGAATTTGGACCAATTCCGAAGGAGATTCCTGGCAGGTGCCTATGTCAATGGAAGCGATGATTCAAGAGCTGAACAAGCGACGCCAAGCCGTGCGCGAGGGTGGCGGTCCCAAGCGGATTGAAAAGCAGCATGAGGCGGGCAAGCTCACCGCGCGTGAGAGGGTGGAATTGCTCAGCGATCCGGACAGCTTTCAGGAGTCCGGGTTGTTTGCGCAGCATCGTGCGACGTTCTTTGATATGGCGGGGAAGGATCTTCCAGCCGATGGCGTGGTGACAGGCTCAGCCACTGTGGACGGGCGACAGGTCCACCTGGCCAGCCAGGATTTCACGGTGGCCGGCGGCGCCGCCGGTGAGGTGCACTGCGACAAGATCGTGGAGATGATGGAAGCGTCGATGAACACCGGCTCGCCCTTCGTCTTCATCAACGATTCGGGCGGTGCGCG
>JALOKO010000101.1 GCA_025456495.1 Bryobacterales bacterium
GTCAACGCGCGGCCGCTTTCCACCGGAGGCTCCGGGACCGGCACCGCCACCACGGTCTATGGTGGGTTGGGGATGCGCCAGATGAACGTCGATGGCGTCACCAACCAATTGCAGGGTGGCGCACGCAATATCGTCATCAGCCAGGAAGCCGTTGCGGAGTTCCAGACGGTAACCCACTTTTCCGCCGAGTTTGGCCGTGTCGCGGGCGGGCTGCAGAACGCCTTTACGCGCTCTGGCACCAATGAATGGCACGGTTCCGGCTACCTGTTTGCGCGCCATCGCGAACTCAGCGCCCGTCCTAAGCTGCTTAGCCCCACCGCGCCGACGCCTGACTTCTCCCGGTACAACTATGGCGGCACCATTGGCGGTCCCGTGAAAAAAGACCGCATGTTCATGTTCCATAGCTACGAGCGCTGGCAGCAGGACCTACCGGGCATCCTCACCTTCAACCCGGCGAATGCGCAAGCGCTGGGCATTCCTGCCTCCAGCATCGGCTCAGCCAACCAGACCTTCCGGGCTCACACGGTCACTTCGCGTTTCGATGCCCAGTTGAACGAGAAGAACCGCACCTCCGTCCGATACAACTATTACTTTGATCGGGAATCCCCCATTGGTTCCGGCCTGGTGACTCGCGAAACACTGCGTCGCTTTGATGAAGACCCCTGGGGCATCACAGCGCAGAATGTCACCTCCATTAGCCCCACCATGGTGAACGAGCTGCGTTTCGTTTACGGCTCGCGGGGTATTCAGCGTGGGGTCTTGAATCCAGACGCACCTTTGATCAACGTGGCGGGTGTGGGACAGTTTAACGGTTGGCGCGACGGTGAGACCATCACCCGCGAAAAGGGCTTCCAACTCATCAACAACTTCACCTATGTCACGGGGCGTCACTCGCTGAAGATGGGTGTTGACCTGCTCCCTGTCTGGTTCCGGGAACGCACCACCAACCTCAATGGAGAGTTCGTATTCGGTGGTTTGCCCGCCGTGGCGAACGTCCGCCCGGCGGTGAGTTCCTTGCAGCAATTGCTGAACACCGAAGCGGGTCTGGTGGATCCGGCCACCGGCCTGCCCTACAGCTACACCCGGTTCACGCGCAGCCTGGGAGAGGAGTTCTTTGAGTCGCGCGTCATCAACCAGGGCTACTTCATTCAGGACGACATCAACCTCACCCAGAACCTGAAGGTGAACCTCGGTCTGCGCTACGAAACCTTTGTGCGACCGCAAGCAAACCCGAACCCCGCGCTGGCCCAAACCGGCAACATCCCCCAGGACTGGAACAACTTCGCTCCGCGCCTCGGCGTCGCCTGGGATCCCTTCGGCAACGCCAAGTCAGTCATTCGGGCCGGCTACGGCATCTACTACCAGACCACGGTGGCGGAAACTTTCAATCGCTTCCTGCGTGAAAATGGCGCCGCCGTGCTGAGCCTGAATGTCACCCCTGGCCAACCGGGCGCTCCGGCGTTCACGCGAGGCCCGGTGCCGGCCATCACCGGTGCTCAGGTCCGGTCTGATGTCCGCGTGTTTGCTCCAGAGTTCGACAACATCGCCAACCACAGCTACTTCCTTACGTACGAGCAGCAGATTCTGCCTGCCACCGCGCTCACTGTTACCTACCAGGGCTCCCGCGCGCGCAACCTGCCCTACGCGGTGAACACCAACTTGGTGCCCTCAGGGAATACCCTCCCTGACGGACGAATTCAATATACGAATGCCAGGCAGAATACGGCCTTCAACAATATCTTTGAAAGCCGGTCCTTGGGCCAGCAGAATTATCATGGCCTTCTGGTGATGCTCACCCGTCGCTACTCGCGGAACCTGCAGTTTCAGGCGGCTTGGCACTACTCCCGCGCCGAGGGCAACGCGTTCGTGGATGACTTCTCTGGCTTCGGGATCTTCACTTCGCCCTCCGCGCCAGAGAACCCTGCCTTTGACAGCGGCCTGAGCGACTTCAACATGCCGCATCGCGCCACCTTCACCGGTGTCTACGATATGAACTACGACGGACTCAGCGGCGCCGCGCGCCAGCTCATCAACGGCTGGCAGTTGTCCTCGCGCATGATCCTGCAGAATGGCTTCGCCTTCAACGCCACCACCGGGCGCGACGACAATGGAGACACCATCTTCAACGATCGCCCCCTCGGCATCCCCTACAACAACTTCCGTCTTCCGAACTACTTCACCTTTGATGTCCGCCTCGCGCGCATCTTCAAGGTGGGTGAATTCGGCAGGATGGAATTCATCGCGGAAGGCTTCAATCTGGCCAATCGCATCAACCCGACGAACGTCAACCGTGTGTGGGGCATCAACCCCACGCCGAATGCGAACTTCAACGCCGTCACACAAGCGGAAAACGCCCGCCAGTTCCAGTTGGCCGCAAGGTTTTCCTTCTAACGGCTCCGTCGTTTCCAACCCAAAGCCGCCCCGTCCTCTGACCTGGGGCGGCTTTGGTTTTTTTGCCTTCCAGGATCCGCAATCCGCGCTCCCGCGTGCTGGCGAGTCGTGGCCTCCCACAGCCGTTCTACCGGAATCCTCCCCAATCCAGGCCGTCGATGGAGCCCCACAGCCCGCACTTCTGTCGAACATTCCCTCACCTCGTCCGTATCAATCAGCAGGAGGCCACAATGTTCACCTTCGTCCTTTGGTGCATCCTGTTCGTGCTCTGCTGGCCGCTGGCCTTGCTGGCGCTGATCGCCTATCCCGTTGTGTGGCTGCTGCTGCTTCCCTTCCGCCTCGTGGGCATCGCCGTCGGCGGCGTCTTGCAGTTCGTGTGGGCCGTGGTCACCCTTCCGGCACGGCTCCTCACCGGGTTCCGGTAGCAGACGCCCAGTAGAGGACTCACGATCCCCTCCCCTCACAGTCCCTGTAGTACGAATTTCCTCCCGTGGACGAAACTATACTGACTTTGCGCGTTTGGATGCGCTACAATTAGGACGTCCATGTCTGAGTTGAATCGAGATCCGCAGCCCTCTGATCCCGCTTCGATGGAAGCCGCGGCCCCGCCCGCCGCTGTCGCAGATAGCCAGGAAGCCATCGCCGTGGAAGCCCCGCCGGATCCTCACCTGGTTTGCACCCTCGCTGATGGAACCAAAGTGAAGCGCCGTGTCTTGCGCATGCGGGCCTGTAGCGAAAAGGATGCCAAGGGCAAGCTGTGCGCAGGCCACCTGAAGCGTTGGTTCCGCTTTGGCCCTGAACTCGCTCAGCGTTTCGGACAGGATGCTGAAATTTATCGGTGCGAAAAGTGCCGGACCATTTATCTGCCTCATCCGGAGGACCCCAGGACGGGCTCTCTATCGTTCTGATGAATCGGTCCGGCGCGGCAGGTGCCTTCCGGCGGCCAGGAGTTACGCTTTCGAAGAGGACATGCATCGACCGCCTTGGGGCTGGGCGCCTTAGCCCCCAACGGTCCAGCAAACATCGCCCGGGAACCTCATGCAGCAGCGCCATCGCTGCGCGTCGGGTCCCCGCTTGCTTTGCGACGCCTAGGAGCATTTCGGAATGATTGAGCAAAAGATCTTAAAACTACGCGAGAACCGTGAGAGCGCGAAACTGGGTGGCGGGCAGGACCGTATCGACGCCCAACATGCCAAGGGCAAGTACACCGCCCGCGAGCGCATCGACATGCTCCTTGACCCGGGCAGCTTCGAAGAGTTCGACATCTTCGTCAAGCACCGTAGCCATGATTTGGGCCTGGAGAAGACGCGGATCGCCGGCGATGGCGTCGTCTGCGGATTCGGCACCGTCAACAACCGTCAGGTGTTTGTGTTCTCGCAGGATTTCACGGTGTTTGGCGGCTCTTTGTCTGAGACCTTCGCCAAGAAAATCTGCAAGGTGATGGACGCCGCCATCAAGGTGGGGGCGCCGGTCATTGGCCTGAACGACTCCGGCGGAGCGCGTATCCAGGAAGGCGTGCTGTCCTTGGCTGGCTACGCCGACATCTTTCTCCGAAACACGCTGGCCTCGGGAGTGGTGCCGCAGATTTCGGCCATCCTCGGCCCCTGCGCGGGCGGCGCCGTTTACTCGCCGGCCATCACGGACTTCACCATCATGAACAAGGGCTCCTACATGTTCATCACGGGGCCCAAAGTGGTGAAGAGCGTCACCGGCGAAGACATCGACACCGAGAATCTGGGCGGCTCCATGGTGCATGCGGCGAAGAGCGGCGCTACGCACCTGGTTGCCGATTCTGAGGAAGAGACAATCGAACTGGTTAAGGTACTGCTGTCTTACCTGCCGCAGAACAACCTGGGCGAACCTCCCATTTACGCCACCAACGATCCCATCAATCGCCATGAATCGGAACTGAACAGCATCGTTCCCGACGATCCCAACAAGCCCTACGACATGAAGAACCTCATTTCGTTGGTGGTGGACGACAAAAACTTCTTTGAGATGCAGCGCTTGTTCGCCCCGAACATCATCACGGCCTTCGCGCGCTTGAATGGCCGCTCAGTGGGCATCGTCGCCAACCAGCCTAAGTATCTGGCGGGCGTGCTGGATATCAACGCATCCCGCAAGGCAGCGCGCTTCGTTCGTTTCTGCGACGCCTTCAACATCCCCTTGCTGACCTTCGTCGATGTGCCCGGCTTCCTGCCCGGCTCTGGACAGGAACACAACGGCATCATTATCCATGGGGCCAAGTTGCTTTTCGCCTACGCTGAAGCCACCGTTCCCAAGGTAACCGTCATCACCCGCAAAGCCTACGGCGGAGCCTATGACGTGATGGCCTCCAAGCATCTCCGGTCAGACGTCAACTACGCGTGGCCGCAGGCTGAAATCGCAGTGATGGGGGCGCGGGGCGCCGTTGAGGTGCTCTACGGCAAGCAGATCAAGGACGCCGAGAATCCGAAAGCAGAGGCGGATCGCCTCACCAGGGAGTACGAAGAGCAGTTCATGAACCCCTATCTTGCCGCTGAACACGGCTATCTGGATGACATCATCGAACCGGACAAGACTCGCTTCCGCGTCATTCGCGCCCTGGAAATGCTAAGCACCAAGCGCGACGTGAATCCGCCCAAGAAGCACGGCAACATCCCCCTCTAAGGAGCATCGCCATGAACACAACCTATTGGCGTATCGCTTTGGCGTTGGGGATCGCAGCCTTCACCGCCCTAGCCCAACCCGCCGTCGGCAGCAGTCATGCTGAGCAGGTGGCCGGTGGCAAGTACGAATTGGGCTTCATGCTGTTGGTGGTGGGCATGGGCGCCGTATTCCTGGGACTTCTGGCGATTTACGTCTTTCTTATTGTCCTTGAGCGTACTTCGCGCAAGAGAAATCCTATCGTCACCCAACAGAAAGATGGCATGTTGGTGCAGCAACAGATAGAAGTTAGCGCGGAAATGGCCACGGCCATTGCATTAGCGCTCTATATGGACCTGCGCACCTTCGATGAAGGCACTGCAGAGGAAGTGACCATCCGCAAGATTACACGTCCCTTCTCCCCGTGGTGGAATGCCGCAAAAACCCAGGTGATCTTTGACAAGATCGAAATGTTCCGGAGGAAATACTAGCCATGCATGCGTTCAAGTACACCATTGGTGGCAACCAGTATGAGGTGGTCATTGAGAGTTTTGAAGGCTCCACGGCAAGAGTCACCGTGAACGGAATGACCCTGGATGTGGAAGTGGAGCGAGAGAAAAAGACGGTGAAGATTGAGCGCCCGAAGGTGGTGGTGGGCGCGGGCCCGCAGCCGGAGCGCCTGAAGCCGCAAGGGCTACCGGGTGATGTGAAATCCCCACTTCCGGGAGTGATTCAGGCCGTCCACGTCAAGGAAGGGGACAAGGTGAAGGCGGGCCAGTGCGTGGCGATTCTTGAGGCCATGAAGATGGAAAACGAAATTGCCGCGCTTACTGACGGAACCGTAGAGAAGCTGCACGTCAGCGCCGGACAGAATGTCCTGGAAGGCGCGGTGATCGTCACCATCCGGGGTTAACATATGTGGGAATTCATTACACAGTTTGCTGCAAATAGCGGCTTCGGTCAGGTAACGGCCGGCAATATCATCATGATTATTGTCGGATGTATCTTTATCTACCTGGCGATCACGAAGGATTATGAGCCACTGCTGCTGGTTCCCATTGGCTTCGGCATGTTGGTTGGAAACATTCCCTTTGTTGAAGGGATGGGTATCGGCTATCGCGAGGACAACACCGTGCTGAGTATCTTTTATCACGGTGTCCGTTATGGCTGGTTTCCGCCGCTTATCTTCCTGGGAATTGGCGCGATGACGGATTTCTCTACGCTGTTATCGAATCCGAAGCTGCTTTTCCTGGGCGCCGCCGCGCAGGCGGGCATCTTTCTCACCATGTTCGGGGCCTTTGCCTTGGGATTCACTCCGGCCGAGGCGGGCGCCATCGGCATCATTGGCGGAGCGGACGGACCCACGGCCATCTTCCTGGCCTCCAAGCTCGCGCCTAGCCTGCTGGGGGCCATCGCGGTGTCGGCCTATTCCTACATGGCCCTGGTCCCTGTCATCCAACCGCCCATCATGCGCGCGCTTACCACTAATGCTGAGCGCGTCATCCGCATGAAGCCTCCCCGGCAGGTAACCAAGCGCGAGAAGGTGCTGTTCCCGGTGATTGGCTTCGTGGCCACGGCATTCATTGTGCCCAGCGCACTGAACCTGCTGGGCATGCTTTTCTTCGGCAATCTGCTGAAGGAGTCGGGCGTTACGGAGCGTCTTGCAAACACCGCCCGCACCAGCCTCATTGACAGCGTCACGATCATCCTGGGCTTCGCGGTTGGCGTGTCCACGGAAGCCCGCAGCTTCCTTACCCCGCAATCCATCATGATCTTCGCGTTGGGCGCTGTATCCTTCTGCGTGGCCACCGCATCAGGGGTTCTCTTCGCCAAGTTCATGAACCTGTTTCTGAAAGGCGACAACCGGCTGAACCCCCTGATTGGGGCGGCGGGCGTTTCCGCGGTACCCGACTCAGCGCGCGTTGCCCATACGGTAGGCCGCGAGTATGACAAGTCAAACTACCTGCTGATGCACGCCATGGGACCCAACGTGGCGGGCGTGGTGGGCTCAGCCATTGCGGCGGGCGTACTGTGGAGCGCACTGGTGAACTAGCCCGTGGCGGAAGCCACCCGGGTTACTGGGTCGCCAGCTCCGGGGCAGGGTTTGTGGTTTCCATGCGCACCAGATGTTCTCCGGCGGGAAGCATCAGATAGTAGCCTTCCGTCGCCTTCCAGACTGACAGCGCCACCGGCTCCCCATCCACCCAAACGCGGGTGGGTTGCCGGTTGAGATGCGCAATGGCGCGGCTTTCCGCTTCATAGTGCAATTCCACTTTGTGACCATTGCCACGAATTTGCTTCAGTGTGGCACTGAGCCGTTGCAGCACCAGTCCGGGGTCATCGGTGGCGGGCTGTACCCGATGGCGGCCGGCGGGCAGCCAGAGGGTGTGCGCATCGCGCGCTGCCCATGCCCGCCCATTCACCAGCGCCGGGCCCTCCCACCGTAGGCCCACCGGTTGGGCAGATTCCACCAGCACCGTGGCGCCGTCCCTGGACAAGCGCGCCGGGGCCACCGCCGCGGCCGCCAGCAACGGCAGGTCCTGCGCGCTCAACGTGTGCTCAAAGTACAACGCCACCCGCGGAAAGGCATGCGCCGCGGCATGCACCAGCCGGTAGAGTTCCATCCCCGTCTGCTGCTTGGTGGGGTACACCTCCTGGTAGCGCGGGAAGATGTTGATGTCGATGGCGATGCGCCCGGGGTAGGGCGTGACCGGCGCGTAGGCCTGCGCGATGTTCGGGTAGCGCGACGGCCCCAGATGCCAGATGGTGGCGGGATCTTCCACCAGCAGCGTAAACGGGTGCTGGTGCATCAACTGCAGCACCGCATTGGAATCCGCCGCCAGATGATCGCGCACGGCATTGTCGAAGCGATCGTCGATCTGCGTCACCACAAGGTGCAGCGGTTGCGGGGCTTTGGCGGATGCCTGGGCCAGAAACTGCAACCACTCGACGTGCAAAGCGGCCACCTCGCGGCGCCGAAAGTCCAGGAATCGCGCCAAGCCCTCCGCGTTCCGCGACTGATGCTGCGCTGACCCTTCGCGGAAGAGCTCCGCTGGATCGAAGCCGTGCGCCTTCTGGAACCGTCCCCGAATTGTCGCGCTCATCGGCGTCAGTCGCGCCGGGTTCGCCGGTCCATGTAGGGACTCATAGTAGAGCTCCGCCAGATTCGCGCCATCCCAGGCGAATCCGGCCAACAGGTCGGCCGCCTGCTGCTTCACCCGGCCCGCGCAGGTGGGGTCACTCAGGTTGATGAGCTTCCGCCAATCCAGATGCGCGTCCTGGCCCAGCGCCGTTTGCTCACGACATTCGGGATGCTGTTCCCAGAAGCGCTCGCTGACGTGGGGAAACTCAAACCAGGCGTAGACCAGAATGCCCTGCTGGTGGCATGCCTCAATCAGCGCACGCAGCCAGGCGTCGCGGGCTTCGTCGCGCTCCCAGTGTTGCCACGCCGACACGTGCAGCGCACCAATTCCATACTCACGCCAGCGCTTCGCCGGGAAGCGAAGGTCAGCCCGTTGCCGGTATGCGGAATCAAAGAAGGCCCACAGCGCCTGGGTGCGCAACGGAGGCCGAAATCCCGCATCCAGCAGCGCGCTGGCAAGGAAGGGAAAGCGCTGATAGGCCGAATCTCCGGGCGGCGCCGCCACCCATAGGCCGCCCCCTTGCGGCGGACGAAAGGTGGCCATCAGCGGCAGCCCGCTCCAACGATCCCGGGCCAGGACGCGAGCCCCTTCCGGCAGCCGGGTGGGGCGCAGCCGCAGTGCGTCCTTCCACACAATCAGGAGGTCGGGCTGGTGTTGGTCCTGGACGTTGCGCACGTCCACCGGATCGCCGTCCGACGGGTTGAATCCGAAGGACGCGCCTGCGCTGGCGTCACCCTCCAGCACCAGCAGGCGGCCGTCGCGCAGCCATCCGTCCGGCGTTGCTGGCGCCTGGATTCCCGGGCACACCACCAACACGTCCGCCGCGCTGGCGCTGTCCACGGCGCTGAGGCCGAAGGTCTGAAATACCGCCGCCCAGCCCGTGGACGGGCATGTCAGGAAGTAGTGAAGGTGGCCCGCGCTTGCCCTGGCGGGCGATGCGGCAACCGCCACCAACCCCGCCAGCATCAGCGCCGCCAGCACTTGATGTCGCATGCCGGCCGCTCTGCCACGTATGCCAGCTTGCCAACTGCGGCAGCCAGCTTGCCAACTGCGCATGCCAGCGGATGTCCGCCTATCGGGTGTAGGCATACCACAGGCCCACCTGGAAATCGGTGTAGGTATTCGGACGGCTATCGGTGCGGGGAATCGTGTGGTGGCCGCGCAGCGCGCTGAAGGTGAATGACACCGACGGCGGCATCCAGTCCCACCGGAACCGCACTCCTGGCCCGGCCTCCACAAAGTTCGCCCAGGCCTCACGCTTGAAGTCCGTATTTGCATTCAGGTTCAGGAACACCTGCAGTTGCAGCCCGCCCAGGCCTTCCTTGCTGCCGAAGTGATGGCCGATGCGATTGCGGCTGATGGCCAGCGTATCCCGATTGAAGCGATGGATGTACAC
>JALOKO010000579.1 GCA_025456495.1 Bryobacterales bacterium
ATCGCCGCGGGTGAGGTGGTCCTGCGCTATGCGGAAGTGATTGGCCGCGCCCGGGCCGCCATCGCCGCCGGAGACCACGTCCACACCCACAACGTGGGCTTTGAGGAATTTGAGCTCGCCTACGAGTTCCCCCAAGGCGATCTCACCCTTGCCTCGCCCGCTGAGCCCCTGCCCCGCATCCAGGCCTATCCGCGTTCCGATGGTCGCGTAGGCACCCGCAACTTCATCGCCATCGTCGCCGCCAGTAACTGCGCCGCCCACGCCTCACAACTCATCGCGGAGGCGTTCGCCCACCAGCCCCTTCCCCCGAACATCGATGGCGTGGTCGCCTTCTCCCACGGCGAGGGCTGCGGCCACAGCATCGGCGCCGACACCCAACAATTGCATCGCGTGGTGGCAGGCATCCTCGACCATCCCAACGTCGCCGGCGCCCTGTTGCTGGGGCTGGGCTGCGAGGTAAACCAGATTGACGCCTACCTGCCGCCCGGCGCGACGCGGACAGACCATGTGGTCGCCCTTACCCTGCAGGATGCCGGCGGCACCCGCGCCACCGTCCAGGCCGGCATCCGCGCCGTGAACGAGTTCTTCGACGGCCTTCGCGGCATTGCGCGCCAGGAAGTGGCCGCCTCCCACATCCGGCTGGGCCTGCAATGCGGCGGTTCTGATTCCTTTTCCGGCATCACCGCCAACCCCGCCCTGGGCTACTCCAGTGACCTTCTGTCGGCCATTGGCGCCTCCGCCATCCTTGCGGAAACCCCCGAAATCTTTGGCGCGGAGCATCTCCTGGTGCGCCGCGCCCGCAATCGCGAGACCGCCGAGATGCTGCTCCAGTGCATCCGCGACTACAAGACCTACCTCAATCGCTTCACCGGCAGCTTCGATGACAACCCCTCGCCCGGCAACAAGGAAGGCGGGCTCACCACCATTCTGGAAAAGAGCCTTGGCGCCGTCGCCAAAAGCGGCACGTCTCCCTTGATGCAGGTGCTTCAGTATGCGGAACGGGTCACCTCCCCGGGCCTCTGCTTCATGAACACGCCCGGCTACGACCCCGTCTCACTCACTGGCCTTGCTTCCGGAGGCTGCAACTTGATGGCCTTCACCACGGGACGCGGCAGCGCCTCCGGCAACCCCATCGTGCCCGTCATCAAGATCGCCACCAACACGCCCATGTTCCAGCGGATGCGCGACAACATGGACATCAACGCCGGCCGCATCATGGACGGCGACGCCACGGTGGAAAGCATCGGCGAAGAGATCTTCCGCTTCGCACTGGAGGTGGCCAGTGGGCGCCAGACCGCCGCGGAAGAATTCGGCCATCGCGAATTCGTGCCTTGGCGCATCGGACCGGTGCTGTAATCGCCACCCAACCGGGTTCACGCGCTCAGGCCGCCCCGGTGCATTCCTCGCGCAGCGCCACATCCAGCGCATTCAGCGCGAAACGCATCTCCTCGTCGCTGATCGTTAAGGGCGGCGTCAGGGTCAGCACGTTGCCCATGGACACCTTGAAGCTCAGCCCCAATTCCAGACAGCGATACATCACGCGCTCGGCGGCATCCCGCGCGGGCGCCCCGCTCTCCGGATGCCGCAGCACCACGCACAGCAGCAGCCCCAGCGCGCGCACCTCGGCAACAAGCGGATACCGCGCCGCCATCGCGCGCAACGTCTCCGCCGTCTGCGCTCCCAGGTCCCGCACGCGCTGCAGAAAGCCGGGCGCCGCAATCAACTCCAGCACCGCCAACGCCGCCGTGCAGGCCACCGGATTCTTCTCGTGCGTGTAGTGCCCCAGGGCCAGTTCTTCCGCCACATTCAGCCGCTCGTCAGCAATCACGGCCGCCAGCGGAAACACACCCCCACCCAACGCCTTGCCGACGACGACGATATCCGGCTGCACGCCGAAGTGCTCAAACGTAAACATACGACCGGTACGCCCCAATCCGTGCGGGATCTCATCGAAAATCAGAAGCGCGCCGTGCCGGTCACAGGCCTCGCGTAACTGCCGCGGATAGCCCGCCGGGGGAATGGCTGACGTGGAGCGCACCGTCTCCACAATCACCGCGCCCACCTCCCCTTCCTTCTCCATCAGGTAGTTCACCATCTCAGCGCACTGCAGGTTGCACTGGCTACCACAATGAAAGGGGCAGCCCTGCGGCTCTGGCGGAGGCGCATGCAGCGCGCCCGGCAGCAGCGGCCCCATGCGATCACGAAACAGACGCTCCCCGCCAATCGATGCCGCGTCCAGAGACGCCCCATGAAAGGCATCCCACAACGAGATGGTCTTGTAGCGGCCCGTCGCCGCTCGCGCCAGCTTCATCGCGATTCCCATCGCCGACGTACCGCCAGGCGCCAGCAGCACGCGGTTCAGGTTGCCCGGCGCCAGCTCCGTCAGCCTCCGCGCCAGCGCAATGGCAGCCTCGCACGTGTAGCGCCGCGTGCAGAAAGGCAGCGTACTCATCTGGCCGATGATGGCTTCCCTTCCACGTCCTCAATCCAACTGCCCTCGGCTTTGGCCAGCACGTTCAGGCAGGGGGTGGACAGCGATTGGTGCAGGTAGTGCCGCGCATCCTCCCGCAGCAACGCCTGCGTTCCCGCGCCCAGGTGCTTGTGTTGCCACTCCGCGCGACGGTCAGAGAGGTTCACATCACCTTCGGACTCCGGCGGCTGCCCGGCCCCGTACTGTTCCCGTTTGTTCATCTCTGCATCGCCCCACGCACGCCCTGCCGCTTATGCCTTTAGCGTCACGCCCATCCCTTCCAACACGCGGCCCATGGCGTCGCACAACGCCTCAAACTGCGGCGGGTGCAAATCGCCAATGGTACCGATGCGGAAGCAGTCGGCGTTGCTCACCTTACCCGGGTAAATCACAAAGCCCTCGTCGGCAAGCACCTTGTAGA
>JALOKO010000102.1 GCA_025456495.1 Bryobacterales bacterium
TACGGCCATCACACACGGCCGCCCGTCGGCGCTACGGACGGTTGCTACACTAAGGGTCTATGTCTGCCGTGATTGAGGTGGAAGACCTGGTCAAGGACTTTCGCACCTTTGACAGGCGGGAGGGGGTTTGGGGCGCCGTGCGCGACCTGTACTCCCGCAACTACCGCAATTTCCGCGCCGTTGACCACGTCAGCTTCTCTGTCCAGGCCGGCGAAATGGTGGGCTACATTGGCCCTAACGGCGCTGGCAAGTCCACCTCCATCAAGATGCTCACCGGCATCCTGGTGCCCTCCTCGGGCCGTATCCGCGCCAATGGCTTCACGCCGTTTCGTGAACGCAGCCGCTATGCCCGCACCATCGGCGTCGTGTTCGGGCAGCGCACGCAGTTGTGGTGGGATATCGGGGTGGTGGAGAGCTTCCGCCTGCTGCAGCACATCTACGAAATCCCGCAGGAAGACTACGACCGCCGGCTGAAGCGCTTCGACGAAGTGCTGGAGTTGAAACGCTATTTGCACACGCCCGTCCGCAAGCTCTCGCTGGGGGAGCGCATGCGCTGCGATGTGGCCGCGGCCCTCCTGCACAACCCGCCCTTGCTGTTCCTGGATGAACCCACCATCGGCCTGGACATCGTCGCCAAGGAAAACATCCGCGCCTTTCTGAAGGAAGTGAACCGCGAGTATGGCACCACCATGCTGCTGACCACCCACGACCTGTCAGACATTGAAGAGCTTTGCCAGCGCCTGATGATCATCGATCATGGAAAGCTGCTCTTCGATGGCGGCCTGGCTGCGCTCAAGCGCCAGTTGTGGCAGGAAAGCGCCATCCGCATGGATCTGCGCGATCGCGAACAGGCTGCTTTGCTTGGCGCGTTGGACTTGCCCGGCGTCCGCCTGGAACGCGTGGACGACCTTTCCGTGCGCCTGCACTTTCAGCGCGAGGCCATGAGTGCGGCCAGCCTCATTCGCCGCGTCGTCAACGAGGTGCATGTCCTGGACATCGCCATCGAAGAGCAGTCAATCGAAAACGTAGTCCGGCGCATCTATGGCGGCGAGTCCCTGCCGCAGAACACTTCCCCGGCAAGCCAGCAATGACCAATCCGCGCGCCCTTGCTGAGTTCGCCAAGATCGGCTTCATCAACATGATGGCCTTTCGCCTGCGCTACTACACAGGCATCGTCACCTACTTCATCAATGTGACGGTGTACTACTTCATCTGGCGCGCAGTCTTTGACGCTGACCCCACCTTTGCCAGCCTCCGCTTTGAGGAAATGCTCACCTACGTCTCGTTGGGTTGGGTAATTCGTTCCATCTACTTCAACAACATCGACGTGCAACTGTCGCAGGACATCCTGGAGGGGAAGATCACCGCGGCGTTGCTGAAGCCGGTTGACCTGCAGGCCAGCATCGTTGCCAGGGCGGCCGGGGAGGCCCTGTTTCGTCTCTTGATGCTGGCGCTGCCGGCGGCGCTGTTGCTGTTTGCTGTGTATCCGCTGTTGCCCCCTGCCGGCCCCATAGCCCTGGTGTTGTTCGTCGCCGCTGTCACGGGCAGCATCCTGTTGGTGGCCGCCATCAACTTCATCGTGGGCGCCTTCGCCGTGAAGATGAAGAGCATCCTGGGTTTGCTACGCGCCAAGTTCTATCTCATGGATCTGCTCTCAGGCCTTATCGTTCCCATCACCCTCTACCCGCCGCCCTTGCGCGAACTCTCGGAGTGGCTGCCCTTCCAGCACATCGCCTACACGCCGCTGATGATTTATCTGGGAAAGTCCAGCGGAGGCCAGGCCTGGCAAGCGCTGGGAATCACCTACCTGTGGGTGTTCCTGCTGCTTGGCGCTGGCTGGCTGTTCTGGCGCTGGATGATGCGCGGCATCACCATCCACGGAGGCTAAGGTCCATGCGCACCCTCAATCTCATTTGGCGCTACTTCCTGCAATACACGAAGGTCCGCCTGGCCTACCGCGCTGACTTTGTGGCAGCGTGGCCGGTATCGCCGCCGTTTGGCTGATCTTCCGCCGCGCGCCTTCCCTGATGGGTTGGACCTACGATGAGATTCTGTTCCTGTATGGCTTCGGCCTGCTGCCGATGTCGCTGTTCAACCTGCTCAGCATCAACCTGCATTATTTCAGTGAGATCTACGTCGTGCAGGGGAAGTTTGACCGTGTGCTGTTGCGGCCTGTACCGTCCTTGGTGCAGGTGCTGTTTGAGCAATTCCGCGTGGAGTCACTGGCTGACCTGGCGCTGGGCATCGCCGTCATGCTGTTCGCCGCGCCCCAGATCGGGTTCGAGTTCACGGGACCCGCCATCGCCTTCATGGTTGCCGCCACTCTGCTGGGCGCCGCGCTCTACCTGTCCATCTTCATTGGGCTGACTGCGGTGAGTTTCTGGATGGAAGATCGGGTGGGCATCTCGCCGCCCGTCTACAACATGATGGCCTTTGGCCGCTATCCCCTGGACATCTACAACACCCCGGTGAAACTGCTGCTGAGTTGGGTGCTGCCCTTTGGCTTTGCTGCCTTCTATCCCGTAGCCTTCCTGTTGGGCAAAGAGGGGATGGCCGTGATGGCGGTTGCCCTTCCCATGGTGGTGGCGGTGTTCCTGGCCATCTCCATTGCCGCCTGGAATCGCGGTGTCCGCAACTACTCCTCTACCGGCAGTTGATGGGGGGAGATCGTCTCGCACGCGGCCACAGCCGGTACCGCTAGAACCCCTAGACCTACTGTTTTCAGCTTTACTTGTCGACGAAAAGAATGTAAACAAAGAGCGGGTTCCCATACACAGGGAACCCGACTCTTCCTGATCGTCGGATGCGTCCATCGTCGTGCAAATCACCTCAGCCAGTGATCGGTCGTTACTCATCACCCTCGGGGACGCCATCTCCCGGGAGGTTCATGCGCAGGTGCTTTCGCTTTGGCACAGTCTGCAGGAGGCGAAGCTCCACGGGGTCACCAGCATTTCGCCCGCCTATGCATCCGTGCTGGTGCGCTACGATCCGCTGCGGGTAACGGCGCAACGGCTGGAGGATCGACTCCGTGCCTTAGCCAACCGCGTGCGAGACACGGGCAGCCAGTCCCTCACCCAGGGCCGACTGGTGGAACTCCCAGTCTGCTATCACCCGGAAGTTGCCCCTGACCTGCTGTCCCTGGCCAGCCAGTGCGGCGTCTCGCCGGAGGAACTCGTTCACATTCACACCGCCCAGGAGTATCTGGTGTACTTTCTGGGTTTCGCTCCTGGCTTTGCCTACATGGGGGATGTTGATCCGCGCATCGCCCGCCCGCGTCATGCCACCCCGCGGCCGCAGGTACCGCAGGGCGCCGTCGGCATTGCCGGAAGGCAAACAGGAGTGTATCCCTTCAGCCTGCCCGGGGGCTGGCAACTGATCGGACGCTGCCCGGTTCCGCTGGTTTCCGCCGTACAATCGCAACCAGCGGATCAGCAGCAGCCGCCGCCCACCCTCTTGCAGCCGGGGGATACGGTGCGTTTTCGGGCGATTGCGCTAGAGGAGTTTCAGCGCTGGGTGCAGCAATGATGCGCGTCCTCCAGCCCGGCTTGTACTCCACGGTCCAGGACCTGGGCAGGCAAGGCTACACAGCATGGGGCATTTCCCCTTCCGGCGCCGCCGATCCGCTTACCTTTCGCGCCGGCAACCTGCTGCTGGGCAACCCCGAATCGGCACCCGCCGTGGAACTGACGGCCACCGGCGGGCGCTTCGTGGCCGAAGCCGACATGTATGTGCTGCTGGCCGGCGCCGCCACGGTTTCTCGCGCGGGGGCTGCGGCTGCTCCCTGGAAACCGCTCCGCCTGCGCGCTGGCCAGGAGCTCACCATCGGCCCCATCACGCAAGGCTTGCGCGGCTACCTGTGTGTGGCGGGTGGCTTCCAGGCGCCTCTGTGGTTGGGCAGCGCCTCCACCCATGTTCCCAGCGGCATGGGCGGCTGGCAGGGCCGCCCGCTGCGCAAGGACGACCGGTTGCCGGTGGGCGCCGCCGCACCCCCTCGCCGTCACTCGCCCCTGTCCGCCGCGCTTCGCCAGGAACTGCAACCCCGCGCCCTGCTGCGTCTCACTCCCGGCCCGCATGTTGGCTGGCTGCGCGCTTCGGTATCCATCGATGCGCCGTCCTGGCTGGAGTCCACGCCGTGGCGGACCCTGCCGGACTCCAATCGAATGGGCCTGCGGCTGCGCCACTCCGGTGGTCTCGCCACCCTGCTGGATACCTCCCGCATCGGCGAAGTGCTGTCCGTTGGTGTGCCCTTGGGCGCTGTGCAACTCACGCCCTCGGGGGAACTGGCGCTGCTTCTGGTGGATTCCCAGACCACGGGCGGCTATCCCCTTCTGGCCAGCGTCATCTCCGCCGATATCCCCGCCACGGGACAGCTTCGCCCCGGCGATCGCGTCCAGTTCCGCTTTGTCGCTCTGGAAGCGGCCCGTCAGGCACTGCTTCATCAGGAGGCGCTTTTGCAGGAACTGCGAGTCTGAATCCGCGGTTTCGTGTTCACTGGAGCGAAAAATGCCTACCCTCCGTGACAATGCGATCAGCGATGTCGCACGGACTCTCCCTGCCGCATTCAACCTCAATCATCCAACGATTTAGGTTGCCTTAGCTCAAGCGATTTACGCTGTCTCAACGTGCCCGTGATTGCGCGATGTCATTGAATTATCACCTAAATTTCAACGTTCTGTAATCATTCCGGTGCTAGGGTTGGTGCTTGGATGGTTGATCTCCTCGGGTTCGACCTCCGCATGGCACACCTACCTTAACGCCCAGAAAGCGACCCTGATTCAGGACGGACACCCATGAAGATTTCTCATACTACGTCGAGACTCTGCGCTTGCCTCCTGCTGCTGATTACCCTTGCGGTTCCGGCAGCGTACTCGCAAGGCAACCCCGTTGCTGTTGTAAACGCGGCATCCTTCCAGGCCAAGTACCCGGTTGCCCCCGGCAGCCTTGCCTCTGCCTTCGGAACCTTCACCGGCGCTACTGAGGGGGCTGCCACTCAGGTGCCTCTGCCCACCGCCATCAATGGCGTGGAACTGCGCGTCAACAACACGGTTGCACCTCTGCTGTTTGTGTCGCCGACGCAGATCAACTTTCAGGTGCCCAGCGCCACCCCGATTACCGTAACCTCGCTGACGCAGGAAGTGACCGTTGAAGTTCGCGTGGGCGGGTCAGTCGTGGCCTCTGGCAGGATGGCGGTTGCCCCGGCCAGCCCGGCGATTTTTGTGGCCGACCTGGCGAACCCGCTCCAGCCTGGCGCCATTCTCGATCAAGCCAACCAGTTCCGCGCCGTCAAGCGTGGGGACGTGATTCAGATCTTCGGCAACGGCCCGGGAATCGCCATCAGTTCCCCCGTGATTGACGGTACCGCGGCCGGTTCCAGCCCCTTGGTGAACACCACCCAGGCGCCCCGCGTCTTCGTCTTCCAGCAGGAAGCAACGGTGGAGTTCAGCGGCCTGTCGCCCGAGTTTGTGGGGCTGTGGCAGATCAACGCCCGCGTTCCCAATCAGGCCTTCATCTCCGGCCAGGTTCCCGTGCAGATCTTGTACGACGGCTTGGTTAGCAACGTCGTCACCATCACGGTGGAAGAGTAGCGTCGTTGGCGGGGGTCCGCAGATCCCCGCCAACATCCCTTTGTACGAATTACTCCAATTGATCCTGGTTCTACAAGGACCCCACACTGCATGTACCGTTTCATCCTAACCATCGGCTTGCTACTCTTGCTGGCGCTCGGGCTAACCGCCCAGGATGCCGCCGCGCCCACGGTCGATTCCGAAGAACTCCAGCCCGGCTTTGGCAAAGTGGCCGGTCAGGTCTATAACGCCACCACTGGCGTACCGGTCCGGCAGGCGGCTCTTGAGCTTTCCGGCCCTGTCTCCAAGTCGGCCCTCACCAATTCTGATGGCAGCTTCGTGTTTCAGGTCCCGCCTGGCACCTACAGCTTGAAGATTACCGCCACCAACTACCTGCCCACTTCTGTAACCGACATCACGGTAGTCGATGGGCAACTCTCAGACGCCAGCACGGTGATGGCCGAGAGTGGCCGCGTGACCACCGTGAATGTGGAGGAATCCGCCTCCGCCGTCGCGTCCTCGGCTGCCGCCGCGCTGGTTGAGCGCAAACTGGCCCCAATGGTCAGTGACAGCATGTCGTCTGAGGAAATCCGCAAGAGCGTCGCTTCCGATGCCGCGGGCGCCCTGGAGAAGATGACTGGCGTGTCCGTGGTTGGCAATGGCTTTGTGTATGTGCGCGGTCTGGGTGAGCGCTACAGCGCCACCATGATGAACAACGCGATGCTGCCTTCCACGGAACCTGAGCGACGCGTGGTGCCCCTGGATCTGTTCCCCGCTTCCCTGATTGACTCCATTAAGGTCTTGAAGAGCTATACTCCCGATCTACCCGGTGAGTTCTCTGGCGGCCTCGTGCAACTGCAAACCACAGAATTCCCCACGGAGCGCACCTTTCGTGTCAGTTCCAGCTTTGGCTTCAACTCGCGAACCACACTCAAGAATTTCCGCTCTTATCTTGGCGGCAGTCGCGACTTCTTTGGGTCCGACGATGGCACTCGTCAGCGCCCGGCCCGGATCCCGGACGGTCCGCTGCTGTTCCCTGGGAACTTTTCGCAGGACGAGTTTCAGGAGCTGGGCCAATCCTTTCCCGTGAACTGGGAGCCTACGCAGATTGACTCGATGCGCCCCAACCAAAGCTACTCCGTGGTGGCTGGCGATACCTTCGGTCGTCTGGGCATTGTGGGCGCACTGACGTTCAGCAATACGCCGCAGCGGCAAAGCGAAATTCAGCGCTACCTCACCAACCAGGGTGGGGGGCAAGCGGTAATTCTGACCGACTACGATAACTTCGTCGGCGACACCGAAAGCGCCCGCCTGGGCGGCATTCTGAATGCTGCATTTCGGATCAACCCTGCCAACAAGATCTCATTCCGCAATACCCTCACGCGCGACACCGACAAGGAAACGCGTGTGCTGTCGGGGTTCAACGGCGGCACCGACACCAATATCATCGGCGAGCGCCTGCGATGGATTGAGCGTCAGATGATCGCCACCGGCGTGGAAGGTGAGCACTCCTTGCCTTCGCTGGGCAACAGCCTCATCAAGTGGCAGTTCACCTACTCACGGTCAGATCGGGATGAGCCGGACCTCCGCGAGGTATTCCGCGAACCCCGTGAAGACGGCGGGCCTGCCCCCTTCCTGGCGCTGCCCAGTTCCGGCCTGCGCTTCTTCAATCAACTGGCCGACAAGATTTATGAGCCGCATGCGGAGTTCGACAAGCCCTTCTACAAGGGCAGCATCAGCGGCTTGTTCCGGGCCGGGTTCCGCGCTACTTTGCGCCGGCGCGATTTCGCCGCGCGGCGCTTCCGTTTCGTGCCCATCCGCATTGCCACCATCGACAGGAACCTTCCCTCGAACGAACTCTTCGGTCCGGAAAACGTCCGTCCCGATGGCTTCCAGGTGCGCGAGAATACACGTGGCACCGACACCTATGACGCTCTGATGGATGTCTATGCCGGCTTTGCCATGGTGGATCTCTCGTTGGGGTCCCGCTGGCGTCTGGTGGGCGGCGCCCGCATGGAAGACGCCAATATTCAGGTAAACACCATTGATCCGCTGGTGCCCGGCGCCATCCCCGTGCAGGCGAGTCTTGTCAATCGCGATTGGCTCCCCGGCGTCAACGCCGTCTACACACTGGGAACCCGGCAGAATTTGCGCTTTGCCTACGGACGCACTGTGTCCCGCCCGGACTTCCGCGAACTGTCGCCCTTTGACTTCACCAACGTCCTGGGCGGGTTTAACGTGGTCGGGAACCCGGACTTGCGTCGTACCCTCATCGACAACTTTGACGCGCGCTGGGAGTTCTTCCCGGGCGGTGACCAACTCGTCGCGGCATCCTTCTTCCTGAAGTATTTCGACGACCCCATCGAGCCCACCATTCAGCCCACCACGTCTGACTTGCGCCAAAGCTTCATCAACGCCGACAGCGCCCGGAACTATGGCGTAGAGCTGGAAGCGCGCAAAGGTTTGGGCTTCCTGTCTCCGAAGCTGCGCCCCTTCATCGTTCATGGAAACTTCACCTGGGTGGAGTCCACAGTCACCATCCCCGAAGACCAGCGGGGGCTGTTGACCTCACTCACCCGGCCACTTACCGGGCAGAGCCGTTTCGTCTACAACGTGATTGGGGAATGGAACCAGCCGCGTGCCCGCAGCAGCGCGCGCATTTATCTGAATTCGGTGTCACGCCGCATCACGGAAGTGGGCGCGGTTGGCCTGCCGGACATTTTCCAGCAGCGCAACACCTTCATCGACTTTGTCTACGAGTTCCAAGTTCGCGCCGACGGCAAGCTGAAGCTTCGCTTCGACGCGGAAAACCTAACCGACAACACCTTCCTCTGGACGCAGCAGGACATCACCCAGCGGCGCTTTCAGCTTGGCAGGACTTTCCGGATTGGCACCAATTTCTCGGTGTTCTGATTGGATTGATTTTTGAGAACTTCCAGAAACCATGGATGACGAGGTGAAAATACGCATGCGATTGAAATCGTTAGCTGCGCTCCTCTTGGTGGCTCTGTTCGCCGTTCCGATGTTCGCCCAAAGCGCGTTCACCCGGGGCGGAAGCGTGAACCGTACCACTGAGCGGGAACAGTCCGCCCGCGCGGGCTCTACAGGATTTGCGTTCGTCAGCAAGCAGGACGCCGAGCGCCAGATTGCAAACTTCGGCCAGCCCGATACATCGGCGGCGATGTGGATCTGGTCTGACAAGTACGTCTATCAGCCCGGCGAGCCCCTCACCCTTCGCTGGACGCTGAAGCCCAACAACGACGTGATGCCCTACACCATCGTGGCGTATCGCACAAACAACCAAACCGGTGTGAAGAGCTTCGTGCCCACCGGCAACGCCACTCCCGTGGATATTTTTGGCAACACCTTTGAACAGGGCTTCCGCATTCTGCGGCTGCCTGCTGCCGAAAAGGGTGTCCTGCTTGGCGCCGGCGGGCTGCTGGGCGGAACGGTTACCATCCCCAATGAATTGGGCATGCACACGCTTACCGTGGAGCTTCGTGACTTCACCGGCACCAAGGTGCTGAAGGCTGCCTATTGGAAGCTTGGCGTGGTGGACGAGTTCGTCAACATCAGCGGCAACGTCAACACCAACACCACCTGGGTGAATACCAAGGCCTACCGCGTAAGCGGCTTGGTGTACGTGCAGAACGGTGCTACCCTCACCATCAACCCCGGCACCTTCGTGATTGGCCAGCCGGGTTCGCAGCCGCCCTCGGCCATCGTGGTTGCCCGCAGCGGCCAGATTAACGCCGCCGGCACCCGTGCTCGTCCCATCATCATGACCAGTTCCCAGCCCTTCGGCCAGCGGAACCCCGGCGATTGGGGCGGGTTGGTCATGCTGGGTCGCGCCCCGAATAATTGGCCCGATGGCACTGGCTTCATCGAAGGCCTGCCTTCGGCGGAAGAGAACCGCTACGGCGGAACCGATCCTGCCCATAGCTGCGGCACCCTCAAGTACGTCCGCGTGGAATTCGCCGGTGCTGAGTTCCAGCCCAACAACGAAGTGAACGGCATTACCTGGGGTTCCTGCGGAACCGGCACGGTGAGCGAGCACCTCCAGGTAAGCTACGGCTTCGACGACAACTACGAGTGGTTCGGCGGTAACAACAGGGGCAAGTGGCTGGTTTCCACCTACGGCCGCGATGACCACTTTGATTCGCAGATCGGCTGGACCGGGATGCTGCAGTTCGGCGTTGGTGTGTCGAACCCCGACAACTCCAACCGCGGCATTGAGACCGACAACAACGAAACGAACTTCACCGCTGCCCCCACCACCACGCCGCGTTGGTGGAACCTCACCTTCGTCGGCGTGGGTGACCAACTCACCGAAGGCGTGGACGAGGGCACAGGCGTCGCCGCCATCTGGCTGCGTCGCGGCACTGCTGGCAGCCTGCGCAATGTCCTTGCCTTTAACTGGGTTTCGGGTGGCATCGAAGTGCGCGATAACGCCACGGTAGACCGGATCGCCGACAACTCCCTCACCATCGATGGATTGCTGCTGTGGGATAACGGCAAGGCACGCGGCAAGGCCAACGATGTGGCCGGCCAGTCCAACAGCCTCGCTCTGCCCTGGCTGAATGGCACCTCTGGCACCGCCCGCAATGTGGTGGTGGCAGATCCCATGATGCGCCGTCCGTTGGAGTACAGTGACCCTGACTTCCGCGGCAAGCCCGGTTCGCCCATCATGCAGCCCCGCTGGGTGAAGCCCCCGGATAACGGGTTCTTCGACCAAAACGCTGACTTCCTGGGCGCCTTCGGCGAAGAGCGCTGGGACGAAGAGTGGACCGTGTACATCCAGGAAGAAGATCTCCAGTAGTCCTTCTCCTTACCTCTGCAAACAATCAACGGGTGGCCCTAGGGCCACCCGTTTTTTTTCCTGCCTGCAACCCCATGTCTATCGATCACCGTCGAGTATCACTCCGGCAGTTCCGTCAGCTCTACCCAGGCCCGCTTCTGCCAGCTCTCAATGCCCTTCTCGGCAAGTTGCACGCCCTTGGCCCCTTCACGCAGGTCCCAGGGGAACGGGGTACCCTTTACCACGTGCTTCAGGAACAGTTCCCACTGCGCCTTGAAGGCGTTGTCATACGTGGCTTCCTGGTCAGGCAGCTTCTGCCAGCCGGCCATGAAGTCAATGGGCGAATCCAGGTCCGGGTTCCACACCGGGCGCGGCGTCGCGCCATAGGGCTGCACGTAGCAGCCGCGCAAGCCTGCCACGGCGGAACCGCGCGTGCCATCCACCTGCACGGTCACCAGGTCATCGCGGCGCACGCGCACGGTCCAACTGGAGTTGAAATGCGCCACCACGCCGCCTTCCAGTTCAAAGGTGGCATAGGCGGAATCATCCGCCGTGCAGGCGTAGGTGTTGCCCTGCTCGTCCACCCGTTCCGGGATGTGCGTCGCCCCCAGGCACGACACCGCCTTCACCTTGCCAAACAGATTGTCCAGCACGTAGCGCCAGTGGCACAGCATGTCCAGGATGATGCCGCCTCCGTCCTCCTTGCGGTAGTTCCAGGAGGGCCGCTGCGGCGTGATGATGTCGCCTTCAAACACCCAGTAACCAAACTCGCCGCGCACTGAGAGTATCCGCCCGAAGAATCCCGAATCGATCAGCGCCTTCAGCTTCACCAGTCCCGGAAGCCACAGCTTGTCCTGCACCACGCCGTGCTTGATTCCGGCCGCCTTGGCCAGATGGTAGAGTTCCATCGCCGTCTCCGTGCTGCCCGAAGTGGGCTTCTCGCAGTAGACGTGCTTGCCTGCTGCAATG
>JALOKO010000103.1 GCA_025456495.1 Bryobacterales bacterium
CCAGGCCACGGCCGACAGCGGCGCGGGACAGTCCATTGGCGGCTTCCACGCCGTCCAGGGCCACGGTAAGCTCCGTACGCGTCGCCACATCCATCAATCGGCGCAGCTTCTGTTCGCCCAGCACGGGATAGGCTACCAGCAGGTCAGGCGTTTCGCTGCGAAGCATCACCTCGGCTTCACCCACTTTGGCCACCGTCAGCCCTGCGGCGCCCAACTCCAGTTGCCGCTTCCCCAGCAGCGGGCTCTTGTGGGTTTTTGTGTGTGGGCGCAGGCGCAGGCCGTGGCTGCGTGCATAGTCCGCTACCCGCTGGAGGTTGCGCTCCATGATGTCGAGATCCACCACGATGGCGGGAGTCTCAATGTCTGAAATGTGCATCAACGCTATCATGCCAAACAGGAGGCATCCCGAACAGGAGGGTCCGCCGCATGCCGAAGAAACGACGTCGTATTCTCAGCGCCACCACGGAGGTGAAGCGGTTGGCCCGCGAGCGCGTGGGACCTGTGCCCCCATCCCGCGTGGAAGACAACCGTAGGCCCAAGCGCCAGGAAAAGCACAAGCAGGACTGGCGGGACTGGGTGTCCAAAGGCGATTCGGAATAGCCACGTGGATTCCGGATGCCGTTCCGCACTAAGGTGTCCCGCGCATTCGCAATCCCTGGCCAAGCCTCAGTTCTTATGTGTCTGTTCCATGTGTTCGTTCGATGTGTCAGTGGGGGTGCATTCCGTGTGAATTCCGTGGCGATGCGCCAACGCGAACTTGATATCCTGTTGCGGTGAAGCGAAGGACGTTCCTGGCGGTCTCCGGTGTAGTTCCCGCTGTCTTCGGGTCTTGCGCCCGGCAGGCAAGGCCCTATCCTGGCCGCGACATCAAGCTGGTGGTGCAGGCCGCTCCGGGCGGGCTTTCCGACACCGTTTCGCGCGTCATCGCCAGCCAGATGGAACCTTCCCTTGGCGTCCCTGTGGTTTGTGAAAACAAGCCTGGAGCGGCGGGGGCTCTGGCCTTTTCCTTCGTCAGCCGCAAACCCGCCGATGGGTACACTTTGGGTCACGCTCCGGTGGAACTCGCCATTCTGAAGACGCTGGGCTATACGTCGGTCACGCCGGAAACGGTAGATCCGCTTTGCCTTGTCTCGAAAACCAGACCCGTTCTGGTGGTGCGCGCGGCCAGCGATGCCGCCAGTTTTCCTGCCCTGGTGGACGCCCTGCGCAAGCGGCCCGGTTACTACATCGCCGGCAATAGCGGCACGGGCTCCATCTGGCACCTCAATACCCTGCTGATGGAGCAGGCGCTGCAACTGAAGCTGGTCCACGTTCCCTTTGGAGGATCTTCGGCGTCCATCACCAACCTGATGGGCGGGCACATTGACCTGGCCGTGATGGGTGTAGGCGAGGCCCTTCCCCAAATCCGAGCGGGCAGCCTGCGCGCGCTTGCTGTCTTCGACGTCGACCGCACGCCCCTGCTGGCGGAAACCCCCAGCGTGGCGGAACTCGGTCATTCCTTCGGAGCGGTAGCCTGGAGCGGCTTCTTTGCTCCCAAGGGCATCCCCGACGAGGCCCGACAGCGACTGCAGCCTGCCTTTCGCGCGGCATTTGACAGCGCACTGTTCCAGGAGGTCTGTCAGGAACGAGCCATGGAACCCGTCTATCTGGATAGCCAGGAATTCTCGCAGTTTGCCCGGCAACAGGCCGCCTTTTTCGCCACGCGCGTGCCTTCCCTGTTGGGGGTGGGCGCATGAGCGAGGGCGGACGAGCCGGCTCTGGCACCGTTCCTCCGCGTGGGGTGCGCTGGCGCAATCTGGGCGTGTCGGCAAGCTTTGCCGGCCTGGCCCTGGCTGTGTTGTGGGCGTCGCGCCATCTCCCCGCAGGCATCGCTTCCTTACCGGGGCCCGGCTTTTTCCCATCCTTGCTGGCTCTTGTCATTCTAGGCTTCGCCATCGTTCACGCCCTGGATAGGGGGTCGCCTGCACTACCCCCTGCAACCGGCGCGGACCCGGCGGAAATCGGGAATCCGTCCCCGCGCCACGACCCTGCGTGGCGGATGCCGGTTGTCGCCACTCTGGCGTTGCTGGTGTATTTGGTGTCTTGGGAATGGGTGGATTTTCTGATAAGAACTCCCTTACTGACCCTGGTTCTTATGCGCGCCAGCGGGTCAACGTGGCGGAGCGCAGCCCTGGCCGCGGCGCTGGTCCCCCTGCTGCTCTACGCGATGTTTCAATTGGGCCTGCGCGTGGACCTGGGATGACGACATGGAAGCACTAGCAACCGGTTTCACGGCAATCCTACAGCCCATGGTGCTGCTCTATCTGATGGGCGGACTGCTGATGGGCGCCCTGTTCGGCGCGTTGCCGGGCCTCACCGCCACCATGGGCGTGGCGCTGCTCACCCCCATCACCTTCTGGTTGAATGCCGAAGAGGGCATGGCGATGCTGCTGGGCATCTACTGCGGCGCGATTCCAGCCGGTGGGGTTCCTGCGCTGCTGCTGAACATCCCCGGCACCCCTGCGTCCATTGCTGCCTCTTGGGACGGATACCCCCTGTCGCAGCGGGGCGAGGCGGGTTTGGCGCTGGGCATCAACAGCGTCTTCGGCTTCATCGGGCAAGTGACAAGCGTGTTGTTTCTGGCCATTGCGGCGTTTCCCATCGCCTCGTTCAGCCTGCGCTTCGGCCCGCCGGAGTACTTCGCGCTGGCGTTGTTCGGCATCAGCCTGATGGCCGGAGTGTCCGGTAACCAGATGGCCAAGGGCATGCTAAGCGGGATGCTGGGCTTGTTGGTCAGCACGATCGGGCTGGACCCCATGATGGCCGTGGCCCGCTTCACCTTTGGCCAGGCGGAATTCTATGACGGCATCGCTTTCGTGCCGGTGATGATCGGGCTATTCGGCGTGGGAGAGGTCTTTCATCAGATGCTTACGGATGGCGCTAGCGCCCGTGTGGGCAGCTCGCCTGCCACCCCGCCTGCCGTGCTGGGCCGGGTTCTGCCGGATTGGGCGGCCTGGAAGCGCATGCTGGTGCCCGGAGCCATCGGGTCTGGCGTGGGAACCGTGGTGGGCGCCATCCCCGCAGCTGGCGGCGACATCGCGGCCGTCATCTGTTGGGAGCAGACCCGCCGCCTGTCCCGCAAGCCTGAGGAGTTCGGAAAGGGATCCATTGAGGGCCTCGCTGCGAGTACCACCGCGTGTAACTCCGCCATTGGCGGCGCGATGACCACCATGCTCACGTTGGGAATCCCCGGGGATGCGCCGTCCGCAATCCTGATTGGCGCGCTGCTGATTCACGGCGTGCAGCCGGGCCCACTGCTGTTTCGCGACAACCCGGCCCTGGTGTATTCCATCATCGGCCTGATGGTGCTGGCCGCGCTGCTGATTGCGGTGCTGGGTGTGGTGGCGGCGCGCCCCCTGGCGGCGGCCTTGCGGGTGCCCAAGCCCTGGCTGTGGACCGCCATCCTGTTGTTGAGCGTCGTGGGCAGCTACGCTTTGTCAAACGCGATCACCGATGTCTGGGTGATGCTGGCGGCGGGCCTGCTGGGGCTGGCGTTCCGATGGCTGCAGATTCCCCTGGGTCCACTGGTGCTGGGATTGATTCTGGGTCCCATGATGGAATCGAACTTGCGGCGCGCGCTGATTCTCAGCCGCGGCGATTGGGAAAGCATCTTCTTACGCCCGATTGTGGCGTTCCTGGTGGTCGCGGCGCTGCTGTCTCTGGTCTGGCCGCTTATCCAGCGCTATCGCTCCGGCCGGAAACCCCGCGATCCGCTGCCCGGCCCGGGAGAGTCAGGTGGGTGATCGCGCGACGTTTTCTGTGGGAACCGCTTTTCCACGAGGCGGATTTCCGGTGTAATCGTTAGAGAGCGGATAGATGGTCTTTTTTGGGAGGTAGCTGGATGTCTGTGAAGTCGCTTTGGAAGCAGGTGGCCATGGTCGCGACGCTTTCGCTGTTTGCAGCGTGGGCTGTTGGGCAAACGGTGGAGTCTACGCCCACCGGAACGCGCATTTCCGCCTCGTCGGAATCCGTGGTGCAGGTGAAGCCCAATCAGGCGCAAATCAGCATGGCGGTTGTGACTCAGGCAGCGAACGCGCAGGAGGCCGGTTCGCGCAATTCCCAGGAAACTGAGCGGCTGCTGGGGGCGTTGAAGCAGGCGCTGGGCACGGGTGGTGAGTTCAAGACCAGCGGCTATTGGGTGAATCCGCAATATGCCAATCCACGTGAAGGCAATCGCGCCACGCAGTTTCTGGCCAGGAACAGCGTGGAGGTCACCATCTCGGATCTGGCCATCATCAGTAAGGTGATTGACGCAGCCACGCGCGCCGGGGCCAACAACGTCAGCGCGTTGCGCTTCAGCGTCAAGGACGAGGAAGCGGCAAAAACCTCCGCCCTCGTGCAGGCCACAGCCAGCGCGCGAGAGAAGGCGGGCGCCATGGCGAAGGCACTCGGGTTACGGGTGCGCCGTGTGGTGTCGGTCACTGATACGGAAGCCCCTGCGGTAATGCCGCTCATGATGGAGGCGCGCAGCGCCATGGCGGACGCCGGCAGCGCCCAGACACCCGTTGAGCCGGGGATGATTGAGGTCCGCGCCCGCGTCACCGTAACGGTGGAGGCCAACTGAGCCGCCCGTTCCCCACAGCCAACCCTAGGAAACGGCGGTGGCCGGTGCGGCGCCCATCCGCAGCTTTGCCAGACGTTCCGCTGCTGCCTCAATCGTCCGGCGGGATTTCGAATACGTGAAGCGAATCGAATAGCGCGGCTTGCCCGGTTCGTAAAAGACAGAGCCTGGCACCCCCGCAACGCCGCCTTCCAGCAGCAACTGGCGCGCAAAGCCAACGTCTGGCTGGTCACTCAGCTTGCTGTAGTCGCACCACAGAAAGTAGGCCCCACCCGGTTCGTACCAAGTGAATCCGGCCCCGGCCAGCGCGTCGCACAGAATCTGTTTGCGGTGCCAATACTCGTCGCGCAGACCCTGGTAGTAGCTGTCCGGGAGCCGCGTGGCGTGGGCAACCGCAATCTGGAAGGGATGCGGCGCCGTCACGGTATGGAAATCGTGCATCACGTTCAGCCGCGCGGCGAAGGGTTCCGGCGCTACCAGGTAGGCAACTCGCCACCCGGTGACCGAATAGGTCTTTCCCGCGGAGATGATGGTGACCGTGCGCTCCATCGCGCCGGGCAACGCCCCAATGCTGACGTGCTGGAAGCCGGGCGCCAGCAGATACTCGTAGGTTTCGTCGCGGAAAATGAACAGGTCGTGCTTGATGGCGAAGTCCAGGATGGTTTGCAGTTCCTCGCGGGTGAAGACTTTGCCGATGGGGTTCCAGGGATTCGAAAGCAGAATCGCCTGCGTTTGCGCATCCCTGGCGCGCTCCAGCGTTTCCATGGTGAAGGCGAACTCAGGCGCCTCCAGTTCAATGGACTTTACGTTCAGCTGTGTCGCAACCGATTGCAGGACATAGTTTTCGTACATCGGGGCGAAGGTAAGCACGGTGTCGCCGGGCTCCAGCAGCGTTTCAAACGCGATCATCATGCCTTCGGTGGCCCCGCAGGTAACCACGATGTGCTTGTCGGGGTCCGCTGGAATTCCGTTGTATCGCCGCAGCTTTTCCGCCAGCGCCTGCCTCAGCAAGGGCGCTCCCTTCACATCGGTGTACTGGTGGCAGTCCTCAGCAATCGCGTCCATCGCCAACTGCTTCAATTCCGGGGCTGCGTCTTCGTCAGAGAAGCCCTGGGCCAGGTTCACCGCTCCGTGCTCCCGGGCGAGGATGGTCATCTGGCGAATGATGGACTCGCGCATCGCGATCTGCTTGTTCCGCATGGCAGGCAGAATCGCAGGTTTTGCGGTCGTCGCGCAACTCCATGCAACCGATGGCCACATGTGCCCGCATGGGGAACCGTGCTTATCAATTTTCCTGATGGTATGCAATCGGAAAAATGATTAGACCTGTTCACGGAACGGCATTAGAGTGAGGAACAGGCTTGTCTCCTTCCTGCTCCTTGTTCTGAGCGTTTTCCTGCTCCTGGTACTGAGCATTTCTGTGTCCACAAAGGGCGCATTCCCACCAATCGCAATTTCATCAATCGGGGGCAGGTATGAGTTCAGTTTCGATGACGGAGACCATGCGGGAGGAGCTTGCCGCGCGCGGCCACTCCCGGCGCAGTTTCGGGCGTGTAGCCGCGCTGTTGACCGCGGGCGCTTCACTGCCGTTTTACAATGAGTTTGCTCTGGCGCAGCGGGCCGCGCGGATGGAGCCGCCGCCCGGTGCGGTGCGCATCAGCTCAAACGAAAACCCGCTAGGGCCATCAGAGAAGGCCCTGGAAGCCATCTACGCGGTGGCGAAGAATGGCGGACGCTACGGCGCGGCGGACACCCGCGGCTATGTGCAGTTGGCGGCCAGCCTCGATGGCGTAAAGCCGAATTACGTGACCCCGTTTGCCGGGTCCAGCGACCCCCTGTACCGCGCGACCGTCGCCTTTTCTTCACCCACTCGCAGTTTCGTGATGGGCGATCCGGGTTATGAAGCGGGTGCGCGCGCCGCCGAGTTCATGGGCGCCAAGGTGCATCGCATTCCCCTGCGCAAGGACTTCAGCCATGACGTTCAGGCCATGGTGAAGGCAGACCCCAACGCGGGCATCATCTACATCTGTAATCCCAACAATCCCACCGGCACCATGACCTCGCGCGCCGACATTGAGTGGGTAATCGCCAACAAGCCCAAGGGCAGTATCCTGTTGCTGGACGAGGCCTACATCCACTTCTCCACCGATAGCCCGGGCACTGACTACGTGGCCCAGGACAAGGACGTCATCGTCCTGAGGACATTCTCAAAACTCTATGGGATGGCGGGTATCCGCGCCGGTTTGGCCATCGGTCGGCCTGATCTGCTGGAGAAGCTCAGTAATTTCGGCGCGGGCATGCTGCCGGTGACGGGCACCGCAGCCGCACTGGCCAGTCTGCAGGAAAAGGATCTCATTGAGAAGCGGCGCGCCATCAACAAGAACATCCGTGAGGATGTCTTCGGCTGGATGCACAAGAAGGGCTATAAGTTCGTTCCCTCCGAAAGCTGCAAGTTCATGCTTGAGACCAGTCGTCCCGGGCGTGAGGTTTGGGAGGCGATGGCCGCCAAGGGCGTCATGATTGGACGCACCTGGCCAGCGTGGCCCACCCATGTCCGCGTTTCCATTGGCACCCAGGAGGAAATGAACAAATTCAAGGCAGCCATTGAGCCCATCCTGGGCTAGGCTTTGCTTTAAGACGGAAACTCCGATTGCTCCCGGATGGCAGGGGACCGGCGGTGGTCCCCTGCTGCCGCGGGTGGCGATTGCGGGAGGCGGGTTGCATTGTGCCCCGCTTTGGCATTATCGTGGGTGCGACGCAAGGCCCCGTATGCCTCACCAAAGCCCCGCCGCAACCGCTTCCAAAGATCGCTTTTTCATGCAGTCCCTCGCCATCCTCTACTTCCTCGCGGACGTCTTTCTGGTTGTCTGGCTATTCCAGACCGACACGGCCTTCGGGCGCGTCGCCTCAGGATTCTCCATCCTCGGCATCTCGGTGCTATTGCTGCAGACGGTGGATGGGCTGCGCGCTGACATCGCGCCGGGTGGTCGCGCGGTTCCCTCTGAAAATGCCTCCCACAGCAAGCGGATGATGCTGGTTACATTGGGCTTCGCCTTGTGGCTGGGGCTGTATTACGTGGGCTGTAGCATTGGCGCCTACCGGTATATTCAGGCAGTGCAACAACCCGGTATCGGCCCGGTGGCGATGTTCTGGAACGCGATGGTGATTGCTTGCGCGTACACCTACAGCAACGTGGGGATGCTGTGCATCATCACCGCCTTCCTGGGTGGGCTGGGCCGCAAGATGGCGCAGGCCCAAAGTTCCGGACGGATACGCGAAGAGGTGTTGCAAGGCTTGATTCCCAAGGCTATCCTGCGCAGCGTGGTGATTGCGGGCGTGGTGATTGCCGCCGCCCTGGCGCTTGGAAGCCCCACCACCTTCCTAAACCCGGATCCCTACATCAGTTTCGCTCTACTGATGTCCGCGGTGGGCCTGATCAATGGCTACATGCCTCAGTGGTTTTACCACGAGGCGTAGAGCCCCAAGCCATATCCAGCGAATGCCCCGGTCAGGCGCCGTTTCCGTCAGGCAAGCCCGCTTTCTGATGACTGGGCCAGCTTCCCGCGCAGTGGGCCAGCTTCCCAATTACTGGGCCAGCTTTCTGGTTGCGAAGGGCCGTGCGAACGCCGCTGGGGGATTATGGTTGATGGTTGCCGCGGCCTTGCGATACTGCTCCATCGCCTTGGCCGAATCGCCCAGTTTTTCATAGGCCATTCCCTGCAGGCACTGGATGAAGGGGTCGTTCTGATTGGCTCTTTCCAGGTCGCGCAGCGCGCCAGCCGCATCGCCCGCGTAAAGCGCGACATACCCTGTCAGGTAGGGCAAATACGGCGCCTGATCCTTGGCCAGCTCCGCGCTGCCGTCCAGAATCGCCTTTGCCGCGGCCACGTGTTCGCGAGCCTTCTCGGGCTCACCGCGCCGCGCCGCCAGACGCGCCAGGGCATGCTGCAGGCGGAACTGCCACAGGGCAACGCGGGCGGGTTGGATACCCGGCTCCTTTAGGCCGGATTCCGTGCCCAACCGGTACAGGCGCTCCGCTGTGTCGAAGTCGCCATGGTCAATGCACACACGCGCGGCTTCATTGGTGCGCTCTCCCTGCTGGTAGAAGTCCTGCCGCTCAAGGTCCCACTCGTAGGCCAGTTTTTCGTACTTCCAGGTGTTCTGGCAGTCGCCATCGAAGGCATAGGACATCGCCATGGCCCGCCACGCCGCGTATCGCGCTTGTGGACCAGGCGCCAGATCGATGACCCGTTGGAAGTGCGTGCGGGCTTCCGCGGTTCGTCCCAGGTGGTCCAGCACAACCCCTGCCGCGTTGTGTGCGGCAAGCGAATCCGGGTTTGCGGCGAGTTCCTTCCGGTAGACGGCCAGCGCCTCCTCCAGCTTGCCCTCGCGCATCGATTGGCGACCTTGCTGCAGGAAGGCGGGCTGGTTGGCGCCGGCAGGCTGCGCCACCTGGCTCCCCGGAGTCAGGATCCCCGGGGCGAGCAGACATCCCATCCACAACATGCCGCAGAGAACACGAAGGGTTCGCACACCACCCGTGAGCCGCGCCGTGAACCTTGGGGTGAGCCGCGCCGTGAACTTTGGGGTGAGCCGCGCCGTAATCTTCATATCGCCAATGATTGCATGTCACTTCGTGCGTGGCCTGCCCGCCGATTCCGCCTCAACCATGCCGGGTGGAGACAGCGGGCAACAGCGCTTAGGGCAAGCGCAGCACCACGCGGGCTGAGGCGGAATTGCCAGCCGCATCCGTCGCTCGC
>JALOKO010000104.1 GCA_025456495.1 Bryobacterales bacterium
TTCAGCCGCGCCTCGTCCACGCGTCCGGCGCGGGTCAGCGCTTCCACCAGCCAGAAACTGCAGATGCTGAAGGTGCCTTCTTTCCCGCTTAGCCCATCGCCCGCCCCTTTGCCGATGGCGTAGCGATGCACCAGACTGCCGAAGCTGAGCTCGTCCACAATACGGTCAATCGTGCCCAGCATGCGAGGGTCGCGCGGCGAGCAGAACTGCACCAGCGGCATCATCAGGTTGCTGGCGTCCATGGCGTCGGTGCCGTAGTGCTGCACGAAGCTGTTGATGGTACGGTTGTAGCCGCGGGTCATGATGGTCTGGTAGATTTCGTCGTGCGTGCGGCGCACATTCACAAAGTCAATCGGCAGCCCGTACTTCAGCGCCATGCGCAGCGCGCGGTCCAAGGCCACCCAACACTGCAGCTTGGAATAGACGAATTGCTGGCGGCCTCCGCGCACTTCCCAGATGCCGTCGTCGGGGCGCTGCCAGTTGGCCATCACGAAATCCAACATCTTCAGCACGTGCCGCCAAAGGTCGTACGAGATGCGGGTGTGGTACTTGTCGAAAAGATAAATCGAGTCAATCAGTGCGCCATAAATATCCAGTTGGAACTGGTTGGCCGCCAGATTGCCAATGCGCACCGGTTTGGAATTGCGATAGCCGCTGAGGTGGTCCAGATGAACCTCTGGCGCGTGATGGCGCCCGTCAATCAGGTACAGCACCTGCAGCGGGCCGTCCTCGCTATCCTCCTCGCGGATCCTGTTCTGCAGCCAGCCCATGAACTGCTCAGCCTCGCTGGAAAAGCCCAGACGGATGAGGGCATACACCGTGAAGGCAGCGTCGCGAATCCAGGTATAGCGGTAGTCCCAATTGCGTTCGCCGCCAATTTCTTCGGGCAGGCTGGTGGTGGGCGCGGCCACGATAGCGCCGGTTGGCCGGTACGTCAGCAGCTTCAGCACCAGCGCGGAACGCTCCACCATCTCGCGCCATCGCCCCTTGTACTGCGATTTCGATAGCCAGTTGCGCCAGTAGCTGATGGTGTCCATCAGGCTCTCTTCCGGGTCAGCCAGTTCCTCTGTAAGGCCGTTGCTGCCGCCCTCCTGATGACGGAGCACAAAGGTGACGCACTGCCCGGCCTGCAGTTCAAAGTTGGCCACCACCCGTTGCCCATCAGAGCTGAATTCAACCGGGCAGATAAGGCTAAGGCGAGTGCCTTCTGACTCGAACACGACGCCGTTCCGCGTGGGCGTGACGGTGTGCTTGACGCGCGCGTAATCGAAGGCCGGCACACACTCCATGCGGAAGCGCATGTGGCCGCGCAGCACCCTCACCATGCGGACGATCTCATGCCGCTGCTTACGGCCGGGACGGTCCGGGTTGATGGGCATGAAGTCAGTGAGTTCGGCAAGGGCGTCGTGCCCCAGAAAGCGGGTCAGCAGAACATTGGTTTCGGGCAGGTACATCTGCTTGCGCCGCTCACACTCCACTGAGGCGATCTTGAAATAGCCGCCAATGCGGTCATCTAGAATGCGGGCGAAGACGCTGGGCGAATCGAAGTCAGGAAGGCAGCACCAGTCAATGGAGCCATCCACACCTACCAGGGCCACCGAGTGAAGGTCGCCAATGACACCGTAGGATTCAATGGGTAAATAGGGCATGGCAGTGATTCAGCGGACACGCGAAGCCGCCTGTATTGCAGACGCTACCCGGCATACATGTGTTTCGCCGCCTCCGCCAGCATGGCCGGGCCGCGCACATCAGCTGAACGCCGGGATGCCATCATGATACGTTGTACAGGGAACGGAGGCTGAGGACAATGACATCGACGGATCGGCGGAGATTCCTGGCTGCGGCCGCGACGGCGGCTGCTGCTCCCGCGGTGCTGGCCCAACGCGCGGCCAGTGACGTGGTGAACCTGGCGGTGGTGGGTATCCACGGGCGCGGGCAGGCGCACATTGAGGAATTCGCCAGGATACCGAACGTGAAAATCGTGGCCTTGTGCGATGTCGATACGCGGTTGTTCCCCGCCGCAGTGGGCAAGGTGGAGCGCTTGCAGGGGCATCGCCCCGATACCTTTGAGGACATCCGCAAGATGCTGGAGCGTCCGGATATCCACGCGGTTTCCATCGCCACCCCGGATTACTGGCACGCCTTGATGACCATCTGGGCCTGTCAGGCAGGCAAGGACGTCTACGTCGAAAAGCCCGTTTCGTTCACCGTGCTGGAAGGCCGCCGCATGGTGCAGGCCGCTCGCAAATACAATCGCATCGTGCAGGCTGGCTTGAACCGCCGCAGTGACCCGAAGGTGCGCGACGCGGTGCGCTTTGCGCAGGCGGGTGGATTGGGCAAGGTGTATCGTGGCCGCATGGAACTGGTGAAGCCGCGAGCCAGCATTGGCCGCATGCAGGAACAGTCCGTGCCGCAAGGCGTGAACTGGGATTTGTATCTGGGTCCCACCCCGATGAAGGCTTTCCAGGTGAACCAGTTTCACTATGGCTGGCACTTCTTCTGGGACACCTCCACCACCGACGTCGGCAACACGGGGGTGCATCATCTGGACGTCATCCGCTGGGCGCGCAACGTCAGGACGCATCCAACTGAGGTCTACTGCACGGGCGGCTATTACGTGCATGAGAGTGACCAACAGGTGCCGAACTTCCAGAGCGGCGCCTTCACTTACGCCGATGGTTCAGTAGTTGACTTTGAAGCACTGAACCTTTTCAGCCCGGACACCCGGGGAACCGATCTTCTGTATACAACCGATGGCTACATCACCAGCAACAACGGCTGGAAGGCCATGCGCGGCAAGTTCTCGTTCCGCAATACCCCGGATGTCGGGGAGGATGGCGTGGATGAACGGACGACGCGTTCCGGCTTTCCGCGCACGGGCTACGAAGAAGTGCCTATTCCTTCCTCAGGGGAGGCCCCGATGAGCCACTTCGACAACTTCATTCGCGCTGTCCGCAGCCGTCGCGTGGCTGACTTGCACTGCGACATCGAGGAGGGCCACATCTCCACGACGCTGGCGCACCTTGCCAACATTTCGTACCGCTTGAAGCGCGCATTGAAGTTTGACCCTGCAACCGAACAGTTCGTTGGCGACGCGGAGGCGAACGCGATGTTGACCCGCAAGTATCGTGAACCCTACGCGCTGCCAGAGCAGGTGTAGCCCGCGGGGCAGGCGGTTCGATGCGCTCCCTTGACCTCAACTGCGACATGGCCGAGCTGCCGGAACTGGCGGCCAACGGAGTGCAGGATGCGCTGCTGGCGCTGGTGAGTTCGGTCAGTCTTGCCTGCGGCGCCCACGCGGGGGATGCGAGTCTGCTGCGGGGTACGATGCGCGCGGCGGCTGGGCGCGGGGTGCGCATTGGCGCTCACCCAGGCTATCCGGACCGTCAGCAGTTCGGACGCCTACCCATCGACATGGGGCAGGATGCGCTGTTGGAAAGCCTACGGCGGCAGTTGCGCGTGGCCGCGGAGGCGGCGGCGGAATGCGGCGTCCCCTTGCGTTACGTGAAGCCGCACGGGGCGCTCTACAACCAGGTGGCGCGCGATGCCGCACTGGCTGGGTTGCTGGCGCAGGCCATGCAGGACGAACTTCCCGGTTTGCCGGTAATGATGCTGGCTGGCTGCGCCACCGCGGGCCTGTTCCACCAGGCAGGCATTCCCATGATTGCCGAGGCCTTCGCCGACCGTCGCTACGAGGCCGACGGCAGCCTACGCAGCCGCGCGCTTCCGGGCGCGGTGGTATCGCATCCGGATGAGGCCGCGCGCCAAGCGGTGTCGATTGCCCGTTACCACGTTGCCCACACGGTGAATGGCCATCCGGCGCCCATCGTGGCCGATACCCTCTGCGTGCATAGCGATACGCCGGGCGCGGTGGCGCTGGCGCGCGCGGTGCGGCAGGCGCTGGAAGCAGAGGGCTTCCGCGTGGCGGCGGCTACCGTTTGGCCAGCAGCGCGTTCAAGCGCTCCATGACGGCGAAGGCGTCCGCGACGTACACCACGTCGGCCTTGCCGCGCGCCCATCCGCAGTTGGCGTCCAGGTTCACCGCGCGACGATCCTGAACGAAGCGCCAACCCACCGCGTGTGGTTCCTCGCCATGGCAGCAGGTGGCCAGACCCTTGGGATGACGCGGCGTCGATCCGGTCTGCCCCACCTGATTCAAATGCGACAGGAAGGGCAGCACGGCGTGTCCTTCGCCGCTGAGGTCCACCAGGCTCTTGCTGCTGCCCAGTGAAGCATTGGTGTTGGCTAGCAGATCAAGAATCAGCTTGCCCGCTTGCTCAATGTGGATCGCGCCGTCCTTCTGCTTCTTGGTCCAGCCCGCGCCAGCCACCAGCAGCAACTCGGCTTCCGGCCGGATAGTTTGCGTGCTGCCCTGCGGTGCAATCATGCCCGTAACCTCAGTGCGTGGCTTCACGCTTAGCGTGAGCCGCTCAATGGCCGGTGCGTAGCCCTGGGCGCTGTACGGTGCGCGGATGCCGCCTTCCACCAGCAGGAACCATGGACGCTGCTCACGGCGGAACGTCGCTTCGATGCGCTGCCGGTAAAACCAGCGCGAGACTTCCACTTCGCCATCGACAAGAGCCACTCCGGTGAGATGCGTATCGGCGGCCCCACCCATGCGCGCGGCCGCGCCCGGCAGGCTACGCTGCCACCGGGCGGTGCAAGGGGCAATCACCACGGCGGGCAGGGTTTCCTGAAACAGCGCCACCGCGGCCGGGCAATCGGTGGAGTAGCGGCTGACGGCAAAGTCCGCCCCATCCAGTGCCAGCACGCGCCGCGCGCCACAGCCGGCAATCTGGGCGAGTGCCGGGTTCACATTGCCCCCCACCAGCCCCACATCGAAGGCGCAGCCAAGTGCGCGCGCCACGCTCAACGCTTCCAGTGACGCCTTGTGCAGGGCCCCGTCGCCTTCCGTATGCAGCAGAACTAGAATCGGTTCCATCGTTGCTTTCCCCATCCGGTTGCGGCCTAGCCGCGGATCCAAGCGGCCAGTTCCGCCGCGATCTCGTCCACGCTGGCGTCCTTCACCACGCGTGTGGCGCGCTGCTGCTTGGGCAGCGTCGCGCCCGTAAACTGCAGTCCACCACTGACGCCAACAGGCCTGGCCTTCTGCAGAGCGGGCATCAGCGTCCGCATGTTCACCATGCCGGTTTGGGGACTGTTCGGCGGTTCCGGCAGATTGCCGGTGGCCCAGCCCAGCAGCGCGGGAGGTCCGCCGCAGAGCGACACCTGGTGCTTTCCGCCGTCCGTGCGTTCGTGGATCTCCAACAGGCCATCGTCACCCACGCGCAGTACGTCCACGGCCTGAAACTGCTCAGTGATTCCAAGGCGCTCACCCACCAGGGCAAGGGTCGTTCCCGCGGCCCGGCCAGCGGATTCCCACCCGCCGAACAGCAGCAGGCGATCCCGCTGCAAGCCGGCAATTCCTTCGATGGCCTCGGCCAGCGCGTGGGCCACCTGCAGGTAGTCCGCAAAGCCACTGGCAGGCCCATCAAGAGCCACCAGCTCAAAGCCCACCTTCTGCGCCATGGTCATCAGCACCTGCTGCAACTTCGGCTTGGGCGACATGCTCACCAGCCATACCTTGCTGCCCGGGATGGCCTTGGCCAGGTGGTCGGCTTCATAAAGCGCATGGGCTGCCCAGGGATCCAGCACGGCGGGCAGCATCATTTCGTTCTTCAGCGCGGGACCTTGCGGACCGCTGACGGGCTCCAGTGTTTGCAGAGGATCCGGCGCGACTCCGGCGCAGACAACGATGTGAAAGGGTTGGGTCATAGAGGTTGGGTCCAAGCTTAGTTTTCGGCCGAATGCAGTCCGCCAGCGCCCGCCCGGAAGTCGACATTGTGATACTCGCAGTTCCAGATGCAGGCACCGCAATGAATGCACTTCTCGCGATCAAATGCGGGTGTGGGCGCGCCGGGCGATAGCGCCTGCGCGGAACAGATTTCCACGCAGGTCATTGATCCGCAGCGTGCGCAGACCTCTTCGTCCTTCATGCGAACGTGGTTGGCATAGCCGGGCGCAGCCTGTACTTTGCCGCCCAGCAGCAGAGCGTCCTGCTGGGTCATCAACAACTGGCCATCGTAAGGGATGTCCGGCCACCCGCAGCGGTTCATCACGGCATCGTGAAGAGCTTCGCCGCGCGCTTGCGCCTCTTGCTTCAGCAGGGAGAGTTCCGTTGCGGGAATCCGCTGGCTATAGAAATCCTCCAGCGTTGGCATGGGATGTTCCGGTAGTCCGGGCAGATGCAGGCGTCCGCCGCTGAAGCCGGCCAGGGCCATGCCCAGCATTCCTGGCACCACGCCACGATGGAAGCCATCGCGCGCGTGCTGCGCCGCCAGCGCTTCCTCTTCCAGCCAACTGGTGCGTCGCAAGCTGGTGTAGGTGCGCTCCAGGTTGTCCTTGGTGAAGGGGGCGCCTTCGCGCCACAGCTCAAGCACGGCCTTGCCCAATTGCACGCCGGTCATCCATGCCTCGTCCACACCAGACCCGGCCAGCACGTTGGTGCTGCCTGAGCCTTCGCCGATCCGTGCGTAGCCATCGCCCACCAGCCATGGTTCCCCGCGACGACCGCTTTCGTTCAGTGTCTTCGCGCCCCAGGAACGCATGCGTCCCCCTCGCAGGTGCTTCCACAGCAGCGGGTGCTGGATGAAGTGCTGCAGATAGCGATAGGAGGTGCGGACCGGGTTCTCCAGCCAACTGGGGACGAAGATGCCCACGCTGGCGACGTTCTCGGGATGGACATAGAGGAAGCCGAAGATCTCCGGTTCGGGATAGCCGAAGGTATGCAGCACCGTGCCTTGCGGCAGGTTGCAGCCTTCGGGCAGATCCACCACCATCTTCATGCCCACGGCCCAGTCGCGCTGTTCATTGCCAGGGGGTAGTCCGAAATGGGCATCCAACTGTCGGCCTACGGGTCCCACGGGTCCGTCGCCCACCACGGTCAGCGCGGCGCGCACTTCCATGCCCGGCTGGAAAGCGCCGGTGGCGTTTCCGGCCAGGTCTACTCCTTGGTCAGCCAGCAGGACGCCGCGAACCTGGTCGTCCTCAATGATGGCTGCGGCCACGGGCGAGCCTGGCCAGATCTGGGCCGCGCCGGTCATCATCACCTGCTGGCCTACCCATTGGTTGAACTGGCCAATGGACATCACCATGCCCCCGTGCTTTTCCAGGAAGGGCGGGATGTAGGGCAGCTCAAAGGCTTCGTCGCGTAACGCGCCAGAGACGCGCAGGGCGGCATCGGCGGCCTTCAGGGCAGCGGAGCGACGGCTGGCGCCGACGGCATCCAACAGGTAGTAGACCTTCTCCACGGTCACCGGCGTAGCCATCGGAACGTCCGCGGGGTTGAGCTGTGGAAACGACACGCGGATGCCGCGCCCCTTGGTGACCACGCCTGAAACGCCAAACGCGATATCGTCGGCCCGCTCGTAGCAGAGGATCTGCGGGAAGCTGCCATCTTCCAACGGGATCTCGCGAGAGACCGTGGTGAGGAAGCCCCCCACGGCGGGGCCGAAGCCCACGCACACCACGTCCACATCCATCCGCGCGCGTTCCACTGCTTGCATCTCCATCGCGTGTGCTCCTCGGCTTAGACGGGGTAATCCAGGGCCGCCGGAATCATGACGGTGGTCAGGCTGCGCGCGGCGCGATCCTTGGCTAACTGCGATCCCGTGATGCAGCCGTCCAGCTTGTTGCGCAGGGCGCGGAACTGCTCAAGACCCTTGAAGCTCACGCAGGCCCCCGCCTTGTGAGGATGCGTTCCATCCTCCTCAATCACATCGGCGGCCATGGCGCCCACCCCGGGCATGATCCCCTCCAGCGCGATCAGTTCCACCCGTCCATAGCAGTTGGGCGCATCGTCGTCCCAGCGCGGATGCCGGTTGTAGCCGAACACCAATTCGGCCGTGATGCGGCCCACCTCACCCGCGGCGCGGGCGCTTTGGACCGCGCAAAGATCCAGGTAGAACTGCCGCAGACCCACGAAGCCATCGGCGATGGTCGGGTTGTCGGCGCCTTTGTCGGCCAGCTCGCAGACGTCCAGGATCAACTGGCGCGCGCTCACCAACCAGCACAGCGCATCGGCCATGGGGAAAGAGACGCCCTGACGCGCGCTTTGGTACAGGTTGCCGCCATCGGCATCCTTTGACTTCATCAGATGACGGATGCTCCACAGCCATAACTCCATCGCCGTGGCCAGCGCGCAAGCGCCTGTGTCCGGCCGCTGCGAAGCAATTTTGCGAAGATCCGTAATCCATTGCCGGAACTGCGCCAGAAACACCTCGTTGGTCATGGTGAGCGAGAGTTGGCGCCGCTGCACGGCTTCAGGTCCCTCGTAGGTAGCTTCCAACTGGGCGTCAGTCCACTTCTGCAACAGGAAGCCCGGGCAATCCTCGGTAATGCCGTAGCCGCCCATCAGGCTCACCGCTTCGCGCAGTTCGTTGGCGCCGTGGCCGGTGTTCCAGAGCTTGGTGGCCGGGCACAGCACGTTGGCCACGCTATCCAGCAGCACGTAGCGCAAAAGCGGGTTGTCTGCGAGTTCCTGGTAGCGCTGGGCGTTGCGTTCTTCTGCGGGCAGGGCCTGCTGGCGGACGAGTTCAACGGCGTCCCCCTCCAGCTTGCGCATCGCCTTGAACGCGGACATTCCCTTGCCAACGCCCTGTTCGGTGAGGGCGGCGTCCTTCACCTTCTCCATTGGATCCAGTTCATCGAAGAGTCTCGCCGCGGCGAAGCCCAGCGACGCGGCTGCTTCTCCGGTGGCCCACACCTCCAGCACACGGTGCAGCACGTCCTCCTTCTGCTGCAAACCCAACTCGTACCGGGGAGTGCCGGGCGGAGTGGTTTCGCCGCCACGGAAGCGATCACGATGGTAGCGCAGCAAAGGCTCGACGGCTGAGAGCAGCTTGGCCGCGGTCATCAGCCCCACCGTGACGCGGGTGCGACGGAAGACCGCCTCAATGATCTCGCCATGGTCGTAGGTAGGCACCAGGACGCCATCCCGGATCACATAGCCGCCAATGATGCGGCTCGCCGGGACGTGCAGCTTGAAGATAGGGTCAGTCGTGGAAGAAAGCTGGTGCACCATCTTTTTGGTGGGCGCGCCACGGTCGAAGGTGCCCTCGTCACCCTCTTCCAGAATCACCATGCACGTGCCCTTGATCCGGGGGTCGTCACTGGCTACCGCCGCGGTGACGAAATTGGCGAAGCCCATGTTGGTGATGAAGCGCCCACGCTTGTCCACCTCCAGGATGGGTTCCTCGCCTTCAGGCCATGCGGCGATGCGCACCTTCCCGGAAAGCAGGCCGGTTTCCACCCCCACATAGGGCA
>JALOKO010000105.1 GCA_025456495.1 Bryobacterales bacterium
ATGCGCAACGGCAACAATTTAACTGTTTCTGATAATCGCATTGAGCTTTGTTAGCAACTTGAAGCTGATGGATGGGCTATCTGGAATCGGGAGACGCTCGCGGTGGGTGCGTTTCTGTGAGAAACGAAGTGACGTTCAGTGAAAAACCGAAGAGAGGCCTCTGGAATCCCTCTCACCGCAGGTTGCTGACTCCCGGCAATTCCAGCGATTGCGATTTCGTAGGGCGCCTGATCAATAGCCGGGTGAGCCGCCGATCCGCGATCCTTCTCCTTGCCTCGGCACGGTTCAGCTCGCTGGCTGAGGCGGCTTGGGACCTGGAGAAACCCGTTTCCGCGCTAGGAGGCGAATTGGGTTTCTCGATGCTGCATGTGGAAAGCGGTGAGAAGTTTGCAGTGCGGGGAGGCGACCGCTTCCCAATGGCTAGTGTCTACAAGCTGCCAATTGCCATCACGGTCCTGGATGCGGTGGATCGTGGCGCCCTTCGTCTGGAGCAGACAGTGAGGTTGCTGCCCAGGGATTTGCGCTTGGGGCTGGGCACGGACGAGGTGGAGCGATTGGTTGGCAAAGTCGGGTACGACTTTTCGCTGCGCGAGCTTCTTCGACGAACGCTGGTGGATAGCGACAACGCATCCAGCGATGCGCTACTCAGGCTGGTGAGCGCAAGGGCGGTGACCCATCGGATGGTCGCATTGGGGGTTCCCGAAATCCGCGTGGATCGCACCGAACTCCAACTGCTCTTGGATTTTGTAGGCGCGTCCTCAGTGGAACCGGCTGGCGGATGGACTGTCGATCGGATCCGCGAACGCTATCGTTCCGCCACCCTGGCACAGCGCCACGCCGCCCTGCAGGCCTTCCATACGGATCCGCGTGACACCACGACGCCCGATGCCATGGTGTCGCTGCTATTGCAAGTGCATCGAGGAACGGCATTGAAGTCGCATTCCGGCGAACTGCTGCGTTCGTTCTTGGCGCAGTGCAAGACCGGGGCAAACCGGCTGCGAGGGAAGCTGCCCGCCTCCATTTCCTTTCTACATCGGACAGGCACCACGGACACTACGGACGGCGTCACCGCCGGGACCAACGATGTTGGCATTCTGCACCTTCCGCGCGGAAAAGGCACCATCATCCTTGCCGCCTTTCTTCGGCGCTGCTCCGGCTCAATGGCACAGCGGGAGGAGGCTTTGGCTTCCATCGGACAACAGGTGGCCCACCACTTTGACGCACCGTAAGCCCTTGGCCCCATCGTCAAGCCCTTGGCCCGATCGTCAAGCCCTTGGCCCCATCGTCGATCCCGGGTCGTCCCTTGAAGCGAACGCATCGGATCGCCGTCCATCTCACCGTCCAGAATCGGCATCGTATGGATGTGCCGCTCCTGAAGGATCTAGACCTGTCCACCGTGGGGGTGTTCATCCGGCAGTCCTGCATGAGATGCGGACTCTCGCTTGGTTCTTGCAACCCCCGTGGAACAGAGAAGCGGTCGCATGCCAACCGTGAACTTGACGCCAGACGGACAATGCAATCATGACAAAAGCACTCGCAATCGTTGCTGCCGTGGGACCGGGAATGGGGATGGCCATCGCCCATCGCTTTGCGCGTGAGGGCTTCGATTTGGCGCTCCTGGCACGAAACCCCTCGCGGCTGGAGCCTCTTCTGGAGCCTCTGCGCGCCTCTGGCGTGACGGTACGCAGCTATGCGGCTGATCTCACCGATGTGGCGTCCGTGGAATCCACCTTGGCGCTCGTCCAGCAGGCGCAAGGCCCGGCTAAGGTGATGGTGTATAACGGTGGTGTCTGGAATGAGGGCGCGCCGTTGGCCATGGCGTCCGTGGATTTCCATCGGGACCTCGCGCTCTGTGTCTCAGGGGCCTACGCGGCAACCCGAGCTGTTCAGGCAGGGATGGTCGCCAATGGGGGAGGCACCGTTCTGTTTACCGGCGGAGGCTTGGCACTCTATCCGCAGTATGGCTTGGGAGTGCTGTCCCTGGTGGCCGGCAAGGGCGCGTTGCGCGCGCTGGGGCTGGCGCTGCATGAGGCGCTGAAGCCAGCCAACATCCATGTGGGGATGGTCACCATCACAGGCACCGTGCAGGCGGGCACCGCCTTTGACCCGGACAAGATCGCGGAATCTTACTGGCAGTTGCACGCCCAGCCGCCCGGGCAGTGGACCGCCGAGATCGTCTATCAAGGCGCCGCGTAGCCATGATCGCCGCGCGCCAGCACCCGCGTTCACGCCAAACACCGCACGCACTGGCAATCTAGCGCAGCCAGTTCGCCATGGCGGTGATGATGGCGGCGTTGGTGAAGTCAATCAGAAACGCGCCCGTCAGTGACACCACAATCACCGCCCGCGGCGCACTGCCGTACTTGCTGGTGAGCACTTCCATGGAGGACAGAGCGTTCGCGGTGGTGCCCAACATGAACCCGCAGAAGCCGCCCCCGGCCACCGCCGCGTCGTAGTTTTTGCCCATCAGCGGAAACACCAGGAAGCGCGCCAACACAAACACCAGCGCCAGTTGCGCCACAATGATCACCAGTACCGGCAGCGCCAGGTTGAACAGCTCCCACAATCGCAGGGTCAGCAGCGCCATCACGATGAACACGTTCAGTGACACATTGCCCAGTTCGTCAATGCGCTCCTGAGACACCCTTAGGAAGCCGAAGGCGTCGTCCAGGTTGCGGATGAAGGCGGCGGCAATCATCGCCCCGATGTATTCGGGAAGAATCAGCTTGATGCCGGCGGCCGCGGCGCCGCTGTTCAGGCCCATGCTCACCAGCGTTCCCAAGCCCATGGCCACAGCGATGGCGATGGCGTTCACCATGATGGATTCGTTCACCGGCCTACTACCGGGTCCCGCCGCCACGTTGTCTTCCACCGTCACCGCACCGGCGCCATTGCCAGTGGCCTTCGGCGCCAGCTTGCGGCGCTCAATAATGCCTCCACCCACGTAGCCGCCCAGCAAGCCGCCGGCGACGATCCCCGCCATGGCGGCGGCAACTCCCAGCACCGTGGCGCTCTGCACTCCCCACTCTTCGAAGGTGGCGCCAAAGGCCAGCGCGGTTGCTGGTCCGCCCGCCATCGTCACGGAACCAGCCACCAGCCCGATCAAGGGATTCAGGCCAAGCAGCTTGGCCAGCGTCACTCCCAACACATTCTCCAGAAGAACCCCAAGAGTTGCCAGCCCAAAGAACACCAGCATCAGGCGGCCGCCCACCTTCAGCAGCTTCAGGCTGGCGCCCATGCCCACCGTGGTGAAGAAGGCAATCATCAGCACGCGCTGTAGTACCAGGTCCATCTCAAAATTCACCACGCGATCGCGCAGCGCCAGAATGACCATCGAGTACACCAGGCCCCCAGCCACCGACGCAGGTACGTTCACCTTGTCCAGGAACGGGATCAAACGTTTCAAGTAGTAGCCGATCGCCACTCCCAGGCCGGAAAGGGCAAGTACCTGGATGGAGTCAAGCTTGATGGTGGTCATGCGATGGTCGTCCTGCAGTTCAGCCTAGGTTGGGGATCCCTCAGCGCCAGTGAATCTACCAAACACCCTGGGGGAAACACCCTGGGGCGATCAGCGAGAGGGAAGCAAGAAAGGCCGGCGGGCAGGGCCAGCGCAAGCGACGAGGTCCGGGTAGGGGCGCGGGATCCCCGCCGTGCCCCAAAACGGAATTCCCCAGCGTAACGCGAACCGATGCCGCGCAACAAGTAACCGAAAGTAGGAAAACCACGCGAAGCCTTCGGATGCGCCCGCGCAATCCCCTATAAAATAAAAGAGAACCATGCCAACACCGAACCCACCAAGCACCAACTCCTTCGGCGCCGCCAGCTCCCTGCAGGTTGGCCCCCTCCGCTACGGCTTCTATCACCTGGAGGCGCTGGAAAAGGCTGGCATCGGCCACGTCTCCAAGCTGCCCTTCTCCATCAAGATCCTGCTGGAGAACCTGCTGCGCAAGGAAGACGGATTGAACGTCCGCAAGGACGATATCCCCTACGTGGCCTCCTGGAACGGAGGCAAGGACGCGCGCGAAATCAGCTTCATGCCCGCGCGCGTGCTGCTTCAGGATTTCACCGGGGTTCCCGCCATCGTGGACATGGCCGCCATGCGAGACGCCCTGAAGAGCATGGGGGCTGACCCCGCCCGCGCCAATCCCCTGCTGCCTGCTGACCTGGTGATTGACCATTCCGTGCAGGTGGATGTTTATGGAACCCCCGACGCGTTTCTGCAGAATGCCCTCATCACCTTTGAGCGCAACCGCGAGCGCTATGCCTTCCTGCGCTGGGGTCAGGCCGCCTTCCGCAACTTCCGCGTCGTGCCACCGGATACGGGCATCGTCCATCAGGTGAACCTGGAATACCTGGCCAGCGTCGTGTTCACCCACGGCAACAACGGCAGCGCCACCGTGTACCCCGACAGCCTGGTGGGTACGGATTCCCACACCACCATGATCAACGGCCTGGGTGTGATGGGCTGGGGTGTGGGCGGCATTGAAGCCGAGGCCTGCATGCTGGGCCAGCCCATCTCCATGCTGCTGCCGGAAGTGGTGGGCTTCAAGCTCTACGGCAGTCTGCGCGAAGGCGCCACGGCCACTGACCTTGTGCTTACCGTCACCCAGATGCTGCGCAAGAAGGGCGTCGTGGGCAAGTTCGTGGAGTTTTACGGCCAAGGCTGCGGCGCGCTGAGTCTGGCTGACCGCGCCACCATCGCCAACATGGCGCCTGAGTACGGCGCCACCATGGGCTTTTTCCCCGTCGACGACGAAACCCTCAACTACATGCGCATGACCAATCGCGGCGACGCGCTGGTGGCTCTGGTGGAGTCCTACTGCAAGCAGCAGGGGCTCTTCCGCACCGCCGACACCCCTGACCCCATCTTCACCGACGCACTGGAACTGGATCTCTCCACCGTCGTCCCCTCGCTGGCTGGCCCCAAGCGTCCGCAGGACCGCATCGAGCTGCCCGAGGTGGCCGCCAACTTCAAGAAGTTCTTTGACCAGGCCCCCAAGCAGGTGGGGATCCAGATGGATGGCAAGGATGCCGAAGTCGCTGATGGTTCCGTAGTGATTGCCGCCATCACCTCCTGCACGAACACCTCGAACCCCAGCGTCATGATTGGCGCCGGTCTGGTAGCCAGGAAGGCTGCGGAGAAAGGCATGCGCGTGCCTGCTCATGTCAAAACCAGCCTCGCTCCGGGGTCCAAGGTAGTGACGGCTTATCTGGATGAGGCGGGTCTCACGGAACCCTTGAATGCCCTCGGCTTCAACCTGGTGGGCTATGGCTGCACCACCTGCATCGGGAACAGCGGTCCCTTGCCGGACGCAGTGTCCAAGGCAGTGGCTGAAAACAGCCTCACCGTGGTGAGCGTCCTGTCGGGCAACCGGAACTTTGAGGGCCGCGTCAATCCCCAGGTGAAGGCGAACTACCTGGCCTCCCCGCCGCTGGTGGTGGCCTACGCCCTGGCCGGACGCATTGACGTTGACCTGGCCAACGACGCAATCGGTAAGGCTTCCGATGGCAGCGACGTCTACCTGCGCGACATCTGGCCCACCACCGCGGAGATCAACCAGACCATGGCCGCTTGCGTGAACTCAGAGATGTTCGCCAAGGAATACGCCAACGTGTTTGAGGGCGATGCCGCCTGGAACGGCATTCCAGTGCCTGAGGGCGACGCTTATGCCTGGGACGATGCCTCCACCTACGTCAAGAAGCCGCCCTACTTCGAGAGTATGGTGGACCCCGAAACCTCCATCCACGATTTCAGCGGCATGCGGGTGCTGGCGATGTTGGGCGATTCGGTCACCACTGACCACATCTCCCCAGCCGGCAACATCGCCAAGAATAGCCCCGCAGGGCAGTACCTGATGAGCCTGGGTGTGGCTTCGGGCGACTTCAATTCGTATGGGTCGCGACGCGGCAACCACGAAGTGATGGTGCGCGGGACACTGGCCAACATCCGGCTGCGAAACGAACTGGCGCCCGGCACGGAGGGCGGCGTCACCCGCTTCCAGCCCGGCGGCGAGCAGATGTGGATCTACGATGCGTCGGTGAAGTATCAGGCTGAGGGGACCCCCCTGCTGATCATCGCCGGCAAGGAATACGGTTCCGGCTCGTCCCGCGACTGGGCGGCCAAGGGCGTGAACCTGCTGGGCGTACGCGCGGTGATTGCCGAAAGCTTTGAACGCATCCACCGCTCCAACCTGGTGGGCATGGGCGTGCTGCCCCTGCAGTTCCTGAATGGCGATACCCGGCAATCGCTGGGGCTGACGGGCGCTGAATCCTTCGCCATCGGCAACGTCGTGGAGGGCATCAGCGGCTCCAAACGCGCCACCGTCACCGCCACCGCCGCCGACGGCACCGTGACGCAGTTCGAGGCGCTCATCCGCGTTGACACACCCGTCGAGGTGGAATACTACCGCAACGGCGGCATCCTGCCCTACGTCCTGCGCCAGATTGCTGCTGAGGGAAAGAACTAGCCCATGGCGCCTTCGCGTCGCCAGTTGCTGCGCGCCATCCTGCCCGCCGCCCTCCCTTGGGTTGGCGGCGGGCAGCCGCGCGGCCCGGTAGAGTTGGATCTGCTGGGCGCCGGTGACCTGCGTGACTGGGTGGAGGAGTTCCACCCTCCCCTGCGTGAAAAGGCTGCACGCGAACGATGGAGCACCTTCACCCTACGCGACGGCGTCCTCCGCTGCGACGGTTCCGCGGGCAACGTCGGCTTCCTGCGCTTTGCAATTGCCTTCTGCGACTTCGACCTGCGCTTTGAGATCCTCGGCGGCGCCGGCTGCAACAACGGCATCTGCTTCCGCGCCCCCATCTATGAAAACCAGACGCCCGCTCACACCGGCTACGAAATGCAACTGATGTGGAGTGAGGCCAAAGACCCCGTACAGGCTACCGGCGGCCTCTACAGCGTCATCGGACCCATTGCTCCCGTAAGCCTGATTCCCAATCAGTGGAACGCCATCCACGTGCTGGCGGTGGGAACGCGCATCCGTGGTTGGATCAACCAGACCCTGGTGCAGGACTACGACCAGAACAGCAGCGAGGACACCCGCAATCGTCCGCGCTGCGGCTATCTCTCTGTCCAGAACCACGGTGGCGACACCGCCTTCCGCAACATGCGCCTGCTTGTCGTGACGGATCCTGCCGCTGCCTAAGGACGCCTGCGCTCGACAGCCTAATCAAACACCACGGTCTTCCTTCCAAACAGCAGAATGCGATTCGCCAGGTGCCAGCGCACGGCCCGCGACAGCACCACCCGTTCCAGGTCCCGGCCCTTCTGGATGAGGTCCTGGAGCTGGTCGCGGTGCGAGATACGCACCACATCCTGTTCGATGATGGGGCCTTCGTCCAATTCTTCCGTCACGTAGTGGCTGGTGGCGCCAATCAGCTTCACTCCGCGTTCAAAGGCCGCATGGTAAGGTCGCGCGCCCACGAAGGCAGGCAGAAAGGAATGGTGGACGTTGATGATGCGTCCAGGGAAGCGTGCCAGTAGCCGCGGCGACAGCACCTGCATATAGCGCGCCAGCACCACCAGGTCCACCCGGTGTGCCTCCAGTAACGCCGCCTGCTGGTCCTCGGCTGCGGTCTTGGTCTCCGCGCTTACCGGAATGTGATGGAAGGCCGCGCCATAGTATTCCGCCAGGCTGCGGCAGGTGGGGTGATTGCCAATCACCAGCGGGATCTCGCAGCCCAGCTCGCCACTGCGCTGCCGGTGTAGCAGGTCCAGCAGGCAATGGTCATAGTGCGATACGAAGATCGCCACGCGCGGTTTTCGCGCCGATTCCTCCATCCGCCACTGCATCCCGTGTGGTTCCGCCACCTCGCCCTGAAAGGCTTCCCGCAGCGCCTCGCCCTGCAGGCTAAGGCCCTCGGTTGTCCATTCCACCCGCATGAAGAACAAGCCCAGCTCATTGTCCTGGTGCTGGTCAGCGTGCAGGATGTTGGCGCCCATCCGATAAAGGAAACCAGAGACGGCGGCCACCAGGCCACGCTGATCGGGGCAATTCACAAGCAGGGTAGTAGTGGAACCAGACATGTTGGGTGAAGCGCCCAGGGTAGCATGGCCTACGGCGCCTTGGACAGTAGGGGCGTTGACAAGAAGGAGCGTTGACAAGCAGGGGCGCTTGCAAGCGGAAGGGGCCAACGGAACGTGCCGTTGGCCCCCTCTTCACGAACGCGATCAGGAACTCAGTATTCCCGGTCCACCTTGATGCCGGGTTCGGGAACCGGGTACTTGCCGTCCGGTCCCGCCTTCAGTGGTGCGGGTCCGTCCATGGTGAGTTTGTCGGCGTCCGGCGCAAACTCGTGCGGGCAGTTCAGGATCTGGTCGTAGGTGACAATGCGCCCGGTGTGCGCCGCCATCCGACCCATGCTGGTGACCAGGCTGGCGATGGCGCCCCGCCGTACTTCGTTGAACGGCTTGTCCTGGCGGATGGCGTCGATCAGGTCATCCCACTCATACTGGTAGGGGCTCACTTCCGGTTGCGGGAAGGCCCAGGCCACATTGGGGTCGGGAGGCAGCGGCAGTTGCTGGCGGTTAGCCACCCAGGGAATCTGCTGGCCGTGGTAGATGCGTGTCAGTCCCGGGGCGTGCGACAACGTCGAGATCACCGCCGAGCCCTTGGAGCCATGCGCGTAGCTGGCGAACTCATCCCGCGCACCCTTCATGTTGCGGCCATCGAAGTAGAGCCGCGTGCCATCCGGGTACACGAACTGCACGGAATACGTATCGAAATTCTGGTCCAGTGAGTCGCCGCGGTAGTGCCGACCGCCCACGCCGTGGGCCTCCACCGGCCACGCGCCCTTCATCCAACTGCACTCGTCAATCTGGTGGATGTAGTAGTCACTGAAAACACCGCCGCTGGCCCACAGAAAGGCGTGGAAACGCTTAATCTGATACGTGAGTTCGCTCTCGTCGGCGGGCTTGGGACCAGCGGTCCCGCCACCTTGTCCCATGCGATACGCGCGCATGGCGATGATGTCGCCAATTTCCCCATCCTGAATGCGGCGGTGCAACTCCTGGCGCGCTCGGCAATGGCGCACCATCAGGCCCACGCCCACCTTAAGGTTCTTCTGGACAGAGAGGTCAGCCAGCTCAAACATCCGCTTGGTGGTGGGGCCATCCACCGTCACCGGCTTCTCCATGAAGCAGTGCAGACCCTTGTCGATGGCGTACTTGAACTGCACCCAGCGGAAGGCCGGAGGCGTACCCAGAATCACCACATCGCCCGGCTTCAGGGCGTCCATGGCGCTCTTGTAGGCGTCAAAGGCCAGGAAGCGACGCTCCTGCGGCAC
>JALOKO010000002.1 GCA_025456495.1 Bryobacterales bacterium
CAAAGTCCCATGCCGGATGTTCCGGATAGCGATAGGCAGAGATGATGTGGCTGCGAAACGCAGCATCCAGAAACGGAACGAAGCCAAGCCCCGCCATGCGCGCTTCCAGCATCTGATGATTCCTCGCATAGCGTGCCGCGCGCGCGGCCACGCCGCCCTCAGCCTCCAGTTCCAGCAGCGCCTGGTGAAAGGCCAGCAATGCCTGCACAGGCGGCGTAAAACGAAATTGTCCGTTACCCTCCAACCCCTTCCACTGCGCCACCAGGTCCAGGCTCAGGCTGCGGGCAAAACCGTCGGCGGCCTCCAGCACAGAGCGGCGAACAATCGCGAATCCGAAGCCGGGAATGCCCTGCACGCACTTGTTCGCCGACGAGACAATCGCATCGATATGCGCCCCAGGCAGGTCCAGCGGCACCCCCCCCAGGCTGCTCATCGCATCCACCAGGAAGAGGATGCCGCGCTGCTTGCAAAGCGCGCCCAACGCCTCCACTTCGTTCAACAATCCCGTGGACGTCTCGCAGTGAATCACGCCCAGGTGCGTGATGCCATCATCGGAATCCAGCGCCTGCCTTACCGCCTCCAGCGACACCGGTTCCCATTCGGGTAGCGCCAGCTTTGTGTGCGCAATCCGCAGGATGCTGGCGATCTTCGCCATCCGCTCCCCATAGGCGCCGTTGGCCACCACCAGCAGCTTGCCACTGTCGGGGATCAGGCTCCCCAGCACGCTCTCCACCGTGAATGTGCCCGAGCCCTGCATCGGGATCGCCTCATACCCGGCGTCGCGTGCCTCCGCCATATCCAGCAAACGCCCCCGTACATCGCGCACCACCCCAAGGAACGCATCATCGCGTGACCCCAGGTCGCGCAGCGCCGCCTGCTTCACGGTCAACGTCGTCGTCAGCGGCCCAGGAGTGAAAAGAAACGGCGCCTTCGGAATCGTGGAAGAGAATTGCCTGTCAGCCATAACCCGTTGCGCGACTCCGCGTGCGCGGCGCGCCATTCCTCAGGATGGCAGATCGCGAGCGCTTCCCGAAGCCACGGCGCGCCCGCTCATTTGCGCGACGCGAAAGTTCCAGAAACAGGCCGTCAGTCCGCTGCCCGCCAGCGCAACCACCACGAACATCGCAAACAGCGCGTCCCATCCGAATCGCTCCGCCGCCACCGCCACAAAATATGGCGACACCAGTTGGCCCAACGAGGCGATGCCACAAATCACGCCAGCGGCCGAAGCCTCTCCGCCGCCCGCGCCCGCATCCTGCGACGCAGCACCCTGCATCAACGTGTCCGGCCCGTAGGTCATGATGCCAATCAAGGCAATCCCCAACAGGTTCCAGCCCAACCCCCGCCCGGCGAGGTACGGGTGCAGCAGACACACCATCGCCAGCCCCGCCATCATGATGCTTGCCACCGGGAAGCGACGCGACCCGAACAGTTTGTCCGACGCGTAGCCCGCCGCCAGTGCGCCCACAAATCCCACCAGCTCAAACACCGACGACGCATAGCCCGCCCGCTCCGCGGTGTAGTGTAAGTGCTCAGTCATGTACAGGGGCAGCCAGAACAGAAACGAATATCGGATCACCTTCAGCAGAAAGGCCGTCACGCCGGTAATCCACACTGCCGGTCTTGCCAGCACCTGCAGTAGCACGCCGCGCTGGCCATGCTGGACGGCAACGCCTGACGCGTCCTCCGCCTCCACATGCGGCAGTCCCACATCCACCGGCCGATTGCGCGCCGATACCGCAAACACCAGCGTCAGCACCAACAACAGCAACGCCGGCGCCCAGAAGCCATGCTGCCAACGCTCCCCTGGAAACGGCATCGGATTGCTGATCACATACGTAGCCACCAGCGTGGCCAGAAACCCACCCAGCACGTAGTTCGTGGTCCACCACGCCATCACCACTCCGCGCTCTCTGGCACGGAACCAGGCCGCCATCATCTTCACCAGTCCCGGCCATCCCGCTGACTGGCCTGCCCCGTTCACCATCCCCAGCACGAATAGCATCACCACCGTTGGGTTCCATCCCATGGCCACGTTGCTGCCCACCGATAGCAGCAAGCCTGCCGTCACCACCCATCGCGCGCCAAAGCGGTCAGCCAGCATCCCCGTGACAAACTGCCCAAATGCGTAGGCCAGGCTATAGGCAAACACAATGTTGGCCAGGTCCAGCTTGCCCACTCCCAGGTCGCTCTGCAGCACTGGCATCAGCACGCTGAGATTCTTGCGACACAGATAAAAGCCGCCGTAGGCCAGCCAGGTCACCGCAAAGATACGCAGCTTCCATTGGTTTGCGGGTTGTCGCAGCCACGTTCGCACAATTCCTGCCAGCCCCCCCCACGCACACCATCCACACCCGACACTGGACACACCGGCACCCGCGAGGCGGCGCAAGGGGAATCCGTAAGCATACCCCGCCCTCCCTGGCAAGGCAACGCAAGCTCACCCTCTGCAACCCAACCGTAGTCCTTCCACCCCCTAACCCGTTGTTCACCGACGCCCCTCCGTAATTCGCCGAGTTCCCCATTGCATCCCCACCCAATGCCGGTATCCTCAACGTAGAAGCAGCAACGTGCTGGGATGCCGTTGCTCTTCCGCACCGAAAGGGGAATTCCACGTTGACGCACAGCATGCACAGCTCCCAACCCACCGCCGCCGGCACGCCCCCCAGCGCCGTGCGCACCGCGCCTGCGACGCCCGGCATCGTCCTCATCGTTGTCGGCCTTGTCGCTCTGGCCGTCAAGCTGGATTGGATCGCGGTGGAGCAGATCTGGCGCCTTTGGCCCATCGCCCTCATCGTGGTAGGCCTCGCAAAGTTGTTGGATTGGTGGAGGCAAGACTAATGAGCGATTTCCGCACGCCCAACCCGTCCCTGGACAAGGGCTTTCACAAGCCCACCAGGCGCCCCTGTGGCAGCCTGTTTTCCGCCAACCTCACCTTCGGCCTTCTGTTCATCATTGCCGGTTCAGCCTTGTTGCTTGATCGCCTGGGCTACCTGGACGCGGGCCAGATCTTCTACTACTGGCCCCTCGCTCTGGTGATCTTTGGCGTTGGACTTCTGGTGCAGCGCCGCCGTCAGGCTGTTGTTTCCGGCGGTCTGCTGCTGGTGGTGGGCTCCGTCCTGCTCTTGCAGCGCGTCGGCCTGCTCAGCCTGGGCTTGCGCGAGCTCTGGCCGGTGGTGCTCATCGTCATCGGAGTGGTGGTGTTGTTCAACTCCTTCCGCAGCCGCAGCCCTGAACCCGCTGGATCCCCCAGTGGCAACCCGGATGTGCTGAACGACGGCGCCTTCTTCGGTGGCGTCGAAAAGAAGGTGGATTCCCATAACTTCCGTGGCGGCGAAGCCTTCGCCATCTTCGGAGGCGTGGACGTTGACCTCAGCCGCGCACGCCTTGCCCGCGACGTGCAACCCGTCCTCACCGCCAACGCCGTCTTCGGCGGCGTGGAAATGCGCGTCCCGCAGGACTGGCGCGTCGTCATGGAAGGCGTGGCCATCCTCGGCGGATTTGCTGACTCCCGCAAGTTCATCGACGATCGCCTGGACGACGCCACCGATTCCCGGCCCACCCTCATCGTCCGCGGCATTGCCCTCTTTGGCGGCGTCGAGATCAAGAACTAGGAGCCCGACGTGCATCCCTTCCTGCGCAATCGGCAGCAGCTCTTTCTATACCTCGCCCTCTGGCTGCCGATTGCCATCTACTTCGCCAGGTCCCTTACCATCGCCTCACCGCCCTGGCCTTTTCGTGAAGCCGTGGGCGTCTCCCTGTTGCTCTGCCTGGAGCTCGCCTTCCTTTTTCTCTCGCTGTATTTTCTCTGCCGGGCGCTCCCTCTGAACAGCACGCAGCTTTCTGTGCTGCTGCCCAGCCAGGCAGCCGCTATCCTGGCCGCCAGCGCTCTGTGGGTGTTCCTGGCCCTCTTCCTTGCCTTCGTTCTGGATCGCATCGACGAACACAGCTTCCGCCTGCCATTCGTCCAGGACATCGCCCCGGACCTGCTCCTCTTTTCTTCCGTCGTCCTCAGCCTTGCCCAGGCCGTCAACTACCTGCTGCTGTCCCTCGACGAGCAGCGTGAGGCCCAGCGCCACCAGGAGCAGATGCGCACCCTCGCCAGGGAAGCGGAATTGCGTAGCCTACGTTCCCAAATCAACCCCCACTTCCTCTTCAACAGCCTCAATTCCGTCAGCGCTCTCACGACATCCAACCCGGAGCGCGCCCGTGAGATGTGCCTCCTGCTGGCGGACTTCTTCCGTCGCAACCTGGACGTCGGCAATCAGGAATGCACCACCCTCGGTGAAGAGGTTGATCTGGTCTTTCACTACCTGCAAATTGAAATGGCTCGCTTCGGCAAGCGCCTCCAACTGGACCTGGATATTCCCGATGCCTTGCGCCCCTTCCCCGTGCCGCCACTCATCCTGCAACCCCTGGTGGAGAACGCCGTCAAGCATGGGATCGCCGGTCTGGTGGAGGGCGGCCTCATTCGCATCCATGCACGCCCCGTTTCCCACAATGGCCTTGCCATCACCGTGGACAATCCCTTTGACCCTGACCAGCCACGCCGCCGCCGCAAAGGTATCGGCCTGCAGAACGTCCGCTCGCGACTGGAAATGCGTTACGGTTCCGATGCTCGCTTTGACGTCCAGCGCGAGGAAGGCCGCTTCCGGGCGCGCGTCCAGATCCTAAGCACCCTCGCGCCCGCAACGTCCGCCAACCCCGCAACGTCCGCCAACACCGCCATTCCCAACAGCACCCAGGAGGCCAACCCCGCATGAGTTCCCCCATCCGCGCCCTGATTGTTGACGATGAGGAACTGGCCCGTCAGGTCCTGCGTGAGCATCTCGCCGCACACACTGATATTCAGTTAATCGGCGAGTGCGCCAATGGCTTCGACGCCGTCAAGCAGGTAGCTGAACTGAAGCCTGACCTCGTCTTCCTGGACATCCAGATGCCCAAGCTGGATGGCTTTGAGGTGCTGGAATTGCTGGAGGAGCGGCCCCTCGTCGTCTTCGTCACCGCCTATGACGAGTTCGCCCTCAAAGCCTTCGAAATCCATGCCGTGGACTATCTGCTGAAGCCCTTCCGCAAGGAACGCTTCGACGCCGCCATCCTTCGCGTCACAGAGCGGCTCCGCCAGCCGCGCCCGGACTACAGCCTTGCCGCGCGCGACTCCCGCCCGCCCGGAGCCTACCTGGAACGCATCGTCATTCGCGACGGCGCCAAGCTCCACGTCCTGCCCCTCGATCGCGTTGACTACATCCTCGCCCGCGACGATTATGTCGGCATCCATAGCGGCGGCAAGGAGTACCTGAAGCAGCAGACCCTCTCATCCCTGGAAGGCGCTCTCCACCCCGCGGAGTTCGTCCGCATCCATCGCAGCGCCATCGTGAACCTTAGCCGCATTGAGCGCATTGAACCCTATTCACGGGATAGCAAGGTTGTCCTGCTGAGCAACGGCCAGCAGCTCCCCGCCAGCCGCACCGGGCTGGCTGCCTTGGAGAAAGCGCTGGAAGGCTACCGCCCCTGACCGCGGCGCGCAACCCTAGCCTTTGCCCTTCTTCAGGAACTTGCTCTGGTTGGCGTCGATGTACACCGAATACTCGGCTGTGCTCATCGAGTTGCCCCAATACACGCGCCACGTCGGCAACGCATACATGTCGGTCTGCTCCAGCAGGAAATGGATCGGGCGCACATCGCCCTTCTTCAGATACTCCTCCGCATTCTCCATTGCGATTTCGTAAGCCACCGTACTATCGCAGCGCAGCGCCTGCACTGAGAATGGTTTGGCCCGCATTCCCTGCGGACTGTAGGATTGCGAACCGGAATCCCAGGCGCCTTCCCGGAAGCTGGGCAACTCATCGGCAACGGCATACCGCAGGCTGTAGATGGCCCTCTTGCTTTGCGAGACGAACTGGAACTGCCAAGCCCCTGCCTTGCCCTCCTTGCTGGGGACACCCTCCAGGTTCAGGTTTGAGATGCTGAACACCTCCAGGTCGCTCGCCTTGGGCCTTGCCTTCCCATAGGCGAAGGTAAATGCACGCAGCGCCGATACGGGCTCCGGTGGCGGTGGCGGCTCCGCGGGCGCCTTACTGGCGCTCTCCCCGCACGAGCCCAACATGACCGCGCTCGCTCCGCCCACCATCAGTGCGCCAGCCCACTCTCGACGACTCAGTTTCCGCTGGTCCCACATCATTCGATTCATGCCAAGATCCTCGCCGCATGGCGCTCCAGCGCGCCTCCCGCAGCCTGCCTCTCTGGAAAGCAGTCTCTTTCCATCAAATCAAACCAGCGCCGCAATGTCGATCAGATACATCTGCCGCCCGTTCCCCGCATGCGTCGAATCGATGCATACCTGCTTGCCCGCGCGGTCAGCCCGCGGATGCAAATCGCATCGCCATTCCCCCGTGTATTCCTTCGGAGAATGGAAGCGCCCCAAAGGAACTTGCTGCTTGCGCCCAAGGTGATACAGGTAGGGCTTCTGCATCCGCTCCCGGTCTGGATAGGTATCGTTAAGCACCCACTGGCTATCCTGTGGCAGATAGGTGTTGTGCCCATTCACTGTCATCACCTCCGGCGCCACCACCTCCACCGCCTCGCTGCGATCCCGATACAGGTAGAACTTTTCCCCATGGGTGGGGTGATAGGCCCACGCCATGATGTGCGCCGGGTCCCTCCAGATGAAGTGCGACGTGCCGCCGTACGGGTCCAGCACATACAGCTCGTCGCCATCCGGGTTGCAGGTGAAGAATCGGGTAGAGAAGGCCCGCTTCTGTCCCTTCCCGCCCTTCCACCGGTGCAGGAAGCAGAAGCGCGTCCCATCCGTGTTCACCAGCAGATGATTAAACCAATGCTTGGCGCCCTCAGTATCGGTATTCCGGTTCGGGATGGCCGCCGCTTGCGCCAGCGACACCACTTGCTGTTGCTTGCCGGTCTGCAAATCCATACGCCAGATCCCCGTGTCCTCGGGAACCAGCACCTCTCGATTCGGATCCGCAATACCCGCATAGCCATACCCCGGCCGGGTATCATTCAATCGCGCGAAATCCGTGGTCACCGCCCACCGTCCATCCGGCGCAAGCGCGTATACCGGCATGGGCAGCGTGCGCCGCTTGCCCGTCTTCACATTCAGCACATGACTGACGAAGCGCCCCTCTTGCCGGTCGTTCCAGATCACCTCATCGCTGGCTCCAGGCACCCATTGCAGCATGCAGCCCTGCTGCCAACCCCAAGCGCGCGAACTGCCGAAGTCCGTCCAGCGGTCACCATCGCCCAGATCCACCATCCCCACACGGATCTCGTCATCCGGTTGGGGCGATCGATGTTCAAAGCTCACCCGCATACCCAGCACCCGCTGGTTCCGCGGGCAGAACTGCAGCTTGTCGTAATAGCCGAACCAATGGAAGTGCGGCCCCTTGGTGATCGCCCGCACTGGAGCCTGGTCACTCTGCCCCAGCGCCTGGGCCGCTCCACCCAGACCCATCAGGAACGTTCGCCTTTGCATGCTTCCTAGTCTAACGGTGCGCGGCCTCCCTCCGGCGCACTGCTACAGTGGGAATTGCCGAGGTTCCCGTTGCACGAGTCCACCCCATCGCCAATACCGCCGCCCGATTGGCCCACGAACTACTTCAACTACTTCACTGAAATTGAAGACCACTTCCAGCGCGCGCGTGGCGCCTCTCTGTTTCTGCTCTCGCCTCTGGATTGGGCCTTGATTGCTGCCTGGAAGAATGCTGGCATTCCGTTGGAGGCTGTGCTGAAGGGCATCGACGCCGCGTTCGAAAAATGGCGGTCGCGCAAGAGCAGGACCAGGCAGGTGAACTCCCTTGCCTATTGCGCGCAGGCCGTGCAGGAAGAAGCCCAACGCCTGGCGGACGTGGCCACCGGCCAGCCCGTTGCGCGCAGCCACCAGTCCGCCGCGCCTTTCACCATCGAAGCTCTGGCGAACTACCTGCGCGCCAACGCCGAAGCCCTGTTGCAGTCGCCACACACCCCCATTCAGGAGCTCGGCCTGCAACTCCGCGCGCTCGCCACGGATGCCGATGCGCTCATTACTGACATTGAGGATCTGGAACTCCGCCTCACCGCCATGGAGGAAAAACTGCTGGCACAACTGCGTCTGGCGCAATCCGATGAAGCGCTGCTCGCAGCCCGGCGCGATCTGGAAACGCAACTCCGCCCCCACCGCTCCAAGATGAGTGTGGAGCAGTTGCGTCAACTGGAAGAGCAGTACCTCGCCAAGCGGCTTTTGGATGCCTCGCGCCTGCCCCGCCTCAGCCTGTTCTACATGACAGACTATGGCTTTTGAACATCGCGCACGTAGCCACGCCGCCACCGGAGACACCACATGCCGCAACGCCCCATCCTGCTTTGGATTCTAGCCGCCCTCACACTCTTTCTTGCCGGCGTCGCTCTGGTGCTGCTCAGCGACGGCATGCCCGATCAGCACCCGGCGCGGAAGGCGATCAACCCTCCCGCCATCCTCACCCAGGTGCGTGGCATGCGCGAACTGGTCACGGTGAAGTACGGCATCCAGAAGGTAGTGGCGCTGGAAGAAAAGAAGGTCCCGTTTGGCGCCGAACGCCTGCTGCTGTTCGTGCAGGCCGAGGTTGCCGCGGGCGTTGACCTTAGCCAGATGAGAGAGGATGACGTCGCGCTACTGCCCAACGGCGCGGTGGCTATCTCCCTGCCCCCTGCATCCATCACCAGCGTCACCGTGGACGACCAGCACACGCGCGTCTGGGATCGCTCAGTCACCTGGTGGACCCCCTGGGTTCCCTACAACCAGGACCTCGAGCGCCAAGCCCGCCTCGTGGCCAAGGCCGATTGCGAATCCGGCGCCCGCCAGATGGGCATTCTCCCCCACGCGCGACGCAATGCGGAAGAGGCCATCCGCGCCCTGCTGCTGGCCGCTGGCGCCAGCGAGGTGCGCTTCCTGGACAAGGACTAGCGAGTTCGCTCCACGCCCACGCCGCCGACAGCCTGTGGTTTCCTACATCCTCGGGTTGCCAGCATTCTATGGTTGCCAGCATCCTGGGCCTGCCAGCATCCTGGGACTGCCAGCGCGCGCGGAAGATCGTTGCCCGCTAGGCCCCCAGCGTATTTAGCGCCCATGGCTGACGCGCTTCCCACGCCGCAATCTCAGCCTCGTGCTTCACCAGGTAGCCCAGTTCATCCACGCCATTCAGCAGGCAATACTTTGAGAACGGATCCACCGGAAACTCCACCTGACGTCCATCAGGCAACGTGAGTGTCTGGCTCTCCAGGTCGATGCTGACTTCCACGCCCGCATCCTTCTGGCGCAGCGCAAACAGTTCCTGCTTCACGTCCTCGGAAATCACCACCGGCAGCAACGAGTTCTTCAGCGCATTCCCCCGGAAGATGTCGGCGAAGGAACTGCTGAGGATGGCGCGAAAGCCAAACTGTGTCAGCGCCCATGGAGCATGCTCCCGCGAACTACCGCAGCCGAAGTTATCGCCCGCCAGCAGAATCTGAGCGCCCTGCGCCTCCGGCTGGTTCAGGATGAAGTCCGCCCGCTCACTGCCATCTTCGTGGTAGCGCCAATCGCAAAACAGATTCCGGTCCAGACCCTCTTTGGAAATCGTCTTCAGGAAGCGCGCCGGGATAATCTGATCGGTATCGATGTTGTCGATCGGCAGCGGCAGAATGCGGCTGGTGAGTGTCGTGAAGGGGATCATAGGATGCTCCTGACGTCGGCAATGGAACCCTGAATCGCGCTGGCCGCGGCCGTCAGCGGACTGGCCAGGAAGGTGCGTCCGCCCTTGCCTTGGCGGCCTTCAAAATTGCGGTTGCTGGTGGAGACGCAGTATTCGCCCGGCGCCAGTTGGTCTCCGTTCATCGCGATGCACATGCTGCAGCCAGCCTCGCGCCACTCAGCGCCTGCCGCGCGGAACACCTCATGCAAGCCCTCGGCTTCCGCCTGCCGCTTCACTTCCTGCGAACCCGGCACCACCATCGTGCGCACCGACGGGCTCACCTTGCGGCCCTTCAGAATCGCCGCTGCCTGACGCAGGTCAGACATCCGCGAATTCGTACAGCTTCCAATGAACACCACGTTTACCGGATGCCCCAGCAGCGGCTTGCCGCCCTCCAGCGCCATGTAGTCCAACGCCTTCCGAATGGAGTCGCGCTCAATGGCGTCCTTGCCCGCATCCGGCGTGGGCACGGGCTGCGAGATGGCGATCCCCATCCCCGGGTTGGTGCCATAGGTAATCATCGGCTCCAGGCTGTTGGCGTCAATCACAATGGACTTGTCGTACGCCGCGCCTTCATCGGTGGGCAGCATCCGCCAACGCGCCACCGCCGCATCCCATGCCTCACCCTGGGGCGCGAAACGCCGCCCGTGGATGTACTCGTAGGTGGTGTCGTCTGGCGCAATCAACCCTGCCCGCGCACCGCCCTCAATCGACATGTTGCACACCGTCATCCGCTCTTCCATCGACAGCGAGGAAATGGCCGTGCCCCGATACTCAAACACGCTCGCCGTGCCACCCCCAATACCAATCCGCGCAATCAGCGCCAGGATGATATCCTTTGCGGTCACCCCCGGTTTCAGCACGCCGTCCACCCGCACTTCATAGCTCTGCGAGGGCTGCTGCAGCAAGCACTGGGTAGCCAGTACATGCTCCACCTGGCTGGTGCCAATCCCGAAGGCCAATGCGCCGAACGCCCCATGCGTCGCCGTATGCGAATCCCCGCAAACCACCGTCATGCCCGGCTGCGTCAACCCTAGTTCAGGCCCCATCACGTGGACGATGCCCTGGTTCTCGGAATGGAAGCCGAAACACGGAATCCCGAATTCCTTGCAGTTGCTTTCCAGCTTCGCCACCTGCGTGGCCGCAATCGGATCCACAATCGGCAACGACCGCGGCGTGGTGGGGATGCTGTGGTCCGTCGTGGCAATCGTTCGCGAAGGCTGCCGCACCTTCAACCCTCTCTGCCGCAGGCCCTCAAATGCCTGGGGCGAGGTCACCTCATGCACCAGGTGCAAGTCAATGTAGAGCAGCGCGGGCGCGCCCTCCTGCTGGGCAACCACATGGTTGTCCCACACTTTTTGGATGATTGTGCGTGGCTTACTCATAGGCCCTCAATCTGTCTCTTCCCCTCATCAGTCTCGCTGGACTGCCCTCGTCATTCCCGCTCAGCAGCGCTCCGCTGACGGCCCTTATCCGATTGCCGCGCAGATGGCCGCCCCCACATCGCTGGTGCTTGCCGCGGCACCCTTCGGGCGCAGGTCAGCCGTCACGTTGCCACTATCCAGAACCGCCTCAATGGCCCGGTTCACCGCCGCCGCCTCGTCCACCAACTGGAAGCTGTATTCCAGCATCGCCGCCACCGATCCAATGGCGCCCAAAGGATTCGCCTTGTTCTGTCCCGCGATATCCGGCGCTGATCCATGCACGGGCTCGTAGAGTCCAACGAAGGCCCCGTTCGGCCGTTGCGCCCCAATTGACGCCGAAGGCAACATTCCAATCGACCCCGAAAGCACGCTGCCCTCATCGCTGAGGATGTCGCCGAACATGTTCTCTGTCAGCATCACGTCAAACTGCTTCGGGTTCAGAATCAGCTGCATCGCCGCGTTGTCCACCAGCAGGTGATCGCACTGCACATCCGGATACTCAGCCGCGACTTCGTTCACTACTTTGCGCCACAGTTGCGAGGTCTCCAGCACATTGGACTTGTCCACGCTGGTGACGCGCTTGCGTCGGTTTCGCGCCAGTCCGAAGGCCATCCGCGTGATCCGCTGCACCTCCGCCCGCGTGTAGGTCATCGTGTTGGTGCCGCGCTCTTCCAGCCCTTCCCCTTCCACGCCTCGCGGCATCCCGTAATACAAGCCGCCGTTCAACTCACGCACGATAATCATGTCCACGCCGTCCACCCGCTCGTTCTTCAGCGGAGAGGAATCCAGCAACGAACGGAAGCTCCGCACCGGGCGCAGGTTCGCATACACCCCCAGAACCTTGCGAATGCCCAGCAGGCCCTTCTCCGGACGCAACTGTGGCGGTGCGTCATCGAACTCCGGAAGGCCCACCGCACCCAGCAGCGTCGCGTCCGCTTCGATGGCCAGACGCTCGGTCTCCGGTGGCATCGGCGCCCCGGTCTTGTGGATGGCGATGCCGCCCAGCAGGCCTTCCGTCAGCACCAGTTCATGTCCGAACCTGGCCGCCACGCATTCCAGCACACGCACGGCTTCACGGGTCACTTCCGTCCCGATGCCGTCTCCGGGCAGGACCAACACACTCATCTTCATCGTGATTTTCTCTGGCGTCTGGATGACGCGGATTCTGGCGATGGGCATGGCCCCAGGCCAGCCCGTGCGAAAGCTGTGCTCCCGCTTCCTCTACTTGGCAAGGCTGCCCGCCCCACGCAACTCCTGTTGCAACAACTGCAGTATCTCTTCGTTGGTGACGCCCTTCTTGCGATCAGCCATCGTCGTGAACTTCTCGTACAACACGTCCAGTTGTTCTTTCGTGGGCTCAAACCCGAAGTTGCGGGCGCGTTCCTGCAGCGCGTGGCGCCCACTGTGCTTGCCCAGCACCAGCTTGCTATCCGGCACGCCCACGCTGCGCGGGTCCATAATCTCGTACGTGCTGCGCTCCTTCAAATACCCATCCTGATGGATGCCCGCTTCGTGCGCAAACGCGTTGCTGCCCACAATCGCCTTGTTTGGCTGCGGTCCAAACGTGATGATCTCACTCAACAGTTGGCTGGCCGGATACAGGTGCTCCGCATGGATGCTCGTACGGAAGGGCATAATCTCTTCCCGCACCTTCATGATCATCACGATCTCTTCCAGCGCGCAGTTCCCAGCCCGTTCGCCAATGCCGTTGATGGTGCACTCTACCTGACGCGCCCCGGCTTCCACGGCGGCAATCGAATTCGCTACCGCCAGCCCCAGGTCGTTGTGGCAGTGGACACTCACAATCGCCTCGCCATTCAACCGTTCCGCAATGCGTCCGATGATGGCGGCGTACTCTCGCGGCACCGTGTACCCCACCGTGTCCGGCAGGTTCACTGTGGTTGCGCCCGCCTCCACCGTGGCCACCGAAATCGCTTCCAGAAAATCAGGGTCCGTACGCGTGGCGTCTTCCGCTGAAAACTCCACATCGTCGGTGTATTGCCGCGCCTGCCGCACTGCCTTCACCGCGTCCTCCAGCACCTGCTCGCGCGTCTTGCGCAGCTTGTGCTTCAGGTGGATATCGCTGGTTGCGATAAACGTGTGGATGCGTGGCCTCTTGGCCGGCTCAAGAGCGCGAGCGGCACGCTCAATGTCCTTCGGCACCGCGCGCGCCAGTGCGGCCACGCGGGCTTCCGGAAACTCCCTGGAGACGGCAAGCACCGATTCGTAATCGCCCTCCGATGCAATGGGAAACCCGGCTTCGAGAATGTCTGCGCCTAGTTCCACCAGCTTTCGGGCCATCCGGACTTTCTCCGGCACCGTCATGCTGCATCCCGGGGACTGCTCCCCGTCTCTCAGGGTTGTGTCGAAAATGAATACGTGAGGATTCATGGTTAGCGTATCCGGTCGCGCTCTCAACGCCTCGCCTCCCCGACAACCTGTTGCTTTGTCACGAAGGCTACAAAAACAGGATCCGCTATTTCCGGCTGATTTGGCAAATTTATCTTTTTGCGAGATTTCATAAGCCGAATCTATGGTATAAATGAGGCTTATAGCAGGAGCCTCTCGGATTGGTCCCGTTTGGCTAGCACCCACCCGTGGATCCAGTCTGGCGTTTCCGTCAGCTTCTGCGGTATCCCGAACCGCCATGGAACTCTACCTGTTGAAAGTGCTGCTCACCGTAGCCACTGAGAAAAGCTTCTCTCGGGCAGCGGAGAAGCTCGCCCGCACCCAACCCGCCGTCTCCTTGGCCCTGCAGCGGCTGGAAGACGAATTGGGCGAGAAGCTCATTGACCGCTCAGGTAAGGACCTCATCCTCACCGACGCCGGACGCATCGTTCTCGATTACGCCCGCCGCTTCTCCAACCTGCAACTCGACCTCGAAAACGCCCTCACCGAACTGCGCGACAACGCCGCCGGACGCCTTTCCATCGGGGCCAACGAATCCACCGCGCTCTACTTGCTGCAGCACATCGAACGCTACCGCCGCACCTATCCCAAAATCAAGGTGCAGGTACGCCGCAGTCTCTCCAGCAAGATCCCCTCCCAGCTCATCGACGGCGACCTGGAACTGGGCGTCATCAGCTACGACCCCCAGGACGATCGCGTCAGCACCAGCGTCATCTACACTGACCGGCTGGCCTTTGTCGTCTCGCCCCAGCACCGGCTGGCCAAGCGCAAGACGGTAAGCATCAACGACCTGGGCATGGAAACCTTCATCGCTCACAACGTGCTGTCGCCCTACCGCGAGGTTGTCATCCGTTGTTTCCGTGAGCACAAGGTGCCCCTCAACATGGATGTCGAGATGCCCACCGTGGAGACCATCCGCAAACTGGTGCAGATGAACGAGGGTGTCGCCTTCCTTCCGAAGATGTGCGTGGAACCGGAGATCCGCCGCGGGTTGCTACACGAGGTGCGCGTGAAGGAGTTGGATATTGAGCGCAAGATTCTGCTTGCCTCGCCCGCCAAACGCGCCCTCAGCCACGCCGCGCGCGCCTTCCTGGAACTGGTGCGTAGCGAGGCCGACGAGACCATCGGGTAGCCGGGCTCACCCATGTCGACCGCGCCCGATGGGCACAATCTTGGACGATCCCTCCGGCTCCTGCCAATCTTCAAACGCACCCAGCGCCTTGCCCTGGTAACCAGCCACCCACGATTCAAAACGCTGGGTGGGCATCGGACGCGCAAACAGATATCCCTGCACCTCGTCGCAGCCCGATTCGTACAGGAATCGCAGTTGGTCCGCCGTTTCCACGCCCTCCGCGTTCACTTCCACCCGCAATCCCCGCCCCAACTCCACCATGCTCCGCACGATCGTCCGGCAGCGATGGCTGGCCGTGCTTCCGTGTACGAAGGTGCGGTCAATCTTCAGCTTTGAAAACGGTATCTCGCGCAGGTGCGCCAGCGAGGAATAACCCACTCCGAAATCGTCCAACGCCACCCGCACCCCTTGCCTGCGGAAAATCTCCACCACCTCCGCCGTTTTCCGCTCGCTGGCCAGCACCGCCGTCTCGGTGATCTCCAGTTCCACCTCGGCGTTGCCCAGCGAATGCTGGCCCAGGATGGCTAGCGTATTGGCCAGGAATCGATCATCATGCAGTTCCACCGGAGATACGTTCACGGCGAACCGCGCTCGCTCTGAGAACAGCCTCCCCCAGTGGCTGGCCTGCTGACAAACGGCCCGCAGCACCCACTGGCCAATCAGGGACACCTGCCCTGTGCTTTCCGCCAGAGGCAGGAAGTGCGCCGGTCCCAACAAGCCACGCACGGGATGCCGCCACCGCACCAGCACCTCGGCTCCACGCACCTGGAAGGTCCGCAAATGCACCACCGGTTGCAGGAAAATCTCCAGTTCGTTCTGCTCGCAGGCGCGCTCCAACTCCTGCTCCATGGGAATGCCGCGCTTGCGCTGCACAGCATCCGCGCGCTCAACCACACGGGCAGCGCTGTGGTTCAACAGCAAGGCCGCCGCCGCCCGCGTGCGCGCCAGCCGCACCAGCGCCCGGGGCCTCACAAAAGTTCGCGTGGACTCACTGATGCCGAAGCGCAATGCAACTGACTGCGGCTCGTCTCCTCCCGTTAACGGCGGCTGCATCGCGCGCTGGAATCTCAGGATCTGTTGCTCAATCACACTCAACGGGTCCGACGACACAAACACAAACGCAATCTCGTGCGGACCCAGACGCGCCATGGAGTCCACTTCCCCGCCCGCCCGCCGCAACCGCGTCGCCACCGTTTGGAAAGCCGTCACCGCGGCTTCTGAACCCAACGACCGCTCAATCCGGTCCAGCCCGTCCAACCGGCACACCAACACCGCGCTCCCTTGCCCGGCGGCTCGCGACCGCGCCACCGCCTGCCGTACCATCTCCGCAAACACCTCCGGGCCTCGCAGCCCGGCCTCGTCCATGTCTCCCTCATCCTGAGTCAACATTGCGCCCGGCGCGGAGACGGCCGATTGCGCCGTCTCCGACGCGCGGGCCTGGCTCACCAGCAGAATGCGGCTGCTGATGGGCGCCCCGGTGCAGGGAATCCACTCGATCACAACCGGGTGATGCCCATGCGTTCCCTTCATGGTCACCACCATGCGACCGGGCTCCTGCTCCTCTGCAATCGATGTCACCTGTCGCGGATGGGACTTCCCGCCCCGAAGCCACCGGCTCAACATCAGGCGATCTTCCACCGCGAATCCCAAACCCAGCCGTACGCCCTCAGTGAGTACGGTACGGAAACCCAACTTCGCCGGGAAGCTGGCGTCCAGGGCAACGCAGCGGTCGCCCTCCACGCGAATCACCGCCCCATCGGTCATTCGTGAAAGCGCGTCCAGCCACTCGCGCAGGTTCACCCCTTCATCGCCGTAGTTGTCCGCCACCGTCAACGAAGCGGCGCCCTGCCGGATCGCACTCTGCGCGCCAACCGCGTGAAGCCCCGCCATTTCCCCGTCCGGCAGCCAGTGCAACGGACGCGCGGTAGCCTCGCAAATGCCATCCGAAAGCGCAGCCAACCCCGTCGGGCCGTTCCCTGGCTGCGTTGCAAGCGCTTCTCCAGGCACCCTTCGGTCCACCAGCAACACCAACGGACGCTCGCCTTCCGCGCACCCGCGCAACGCCTCTCGCAACGCCGCCAGGTCGCCTGATGGCGACGCTAGCACCACGTTCAAGTCGCCCTCGGCCAAATGCTCCGCCACCGATTCCGCGCTCTCGGCAACCACCACTTCCAGCGGAACCATCACCAATGGAACTGCCGTTTGCAGTTCCTCTCTCGACGCGATTCCGTGTGTCAGTATCAGTCGCATGCGCAAACCCGCACAAATTCCCGCAGCCCACCCATCGGATCTGGCCACTTGGAATCCCCTCTGGCCGCGTGGCCAATTCGGTGACAGCACTTCCGATTGGTAAACCGGAACCGTCGTGCGTCCTTCCTTCTTTTCGCCTCATCGGCCCCCTGCTTCCGTAGTTTGAGTGGGGAATCACCTTAAGGGCTCGCAACGCATCTCGTCCAGAAACGTTTCCATCTCCGCTTGATCGGCCTTCGTCAGGTTTGGCAGTTGCGGTCGGTTTCCGTTCTCCAGTTGACAGCGACTGGCGAATGTATGGCTTGTAGACGAGAACCGAATTCTCGGCCAAGCCGCGGTCCTTGCGCAGATAGTCCACATACCGTCTGACGAAGGGATCATCTTCCTCAGGCTTCTTCTGTTGGGTTGTATTCAAGTCGTTTCTCCTGTACTGGCGGTCTGCCAGTCCGGAGAAACGTTAGCAGCTTATGCCGCGCCGCCACGGCCGAGTGCTCAGCGCTGCGACCTCACTGCGCTTCCACGCCGCGTAATCCGGAACGCGGCATTACGCTGCCGAGGGCAGTCTGCGCGGCGTAGCCGTGGGTCGCCACAACTGGACCTTCTTCGGCAGCGACACCGGCGGCAGGACCGCAGCGGTGCTAAAGAGCTTCATCGCCACTTGCCACCAAGCCAAGCTCGACCCGTGGAGCTACCTGGTGGACGTCCTCAAACGCATCGGCGATCACCCCGTGAACGCGCTGGGCGAGTTGTTGCCCAACAACTGGAAACCCGCCGAAGCCTGACACCAACGCCAAGCGTGAAGCCCACCCGGCTTGCCTGGGACCTGGATTCACAGGACGGGTACGCCTCAGCCCGGGATGCATGCTGTTTGCAACCAAGGGCGAGGCGGTTGGTGCTGGGGCATGGGAAGCCCTGCGCTGGGTGGCTTAGCGGGCGGTGTAGCGGGGCCAGTTGAGCTGGACCCCTTGGCGGGTGAGCTCGCGCTGGAAGTCTTCGAGGAGGGGGCTCTGGTTGCGGACGGCGCGGGGAGTGTGTTGCTTCTGGAGACACCAGGCGGCTAAGTAGCCGGCGGATTCGCCGATGTTCCACTCCACCGGATGCAGGCGGTAACAGCCGTTGGTGAGGTGGGTGACGCCGAGGTTCTTGCAGGCGGCCAAGAGGTTATCCATGCGGCGGGGGATGAGAGCGCCAAGGGGAATCTGGAAGGGCAGCGAGCTGATGTCGATGTAGTTGTCTCCGCCGGTGGAGGGGTGGAGGTCAATGCGGTAGCTGCCGACGCCGACGGAGTCAGCGAAGGGTGCGGCGTGGAGGTCGTCACCCGCCTTGCCGGTGATGGCGGCGCGGGCGTTGGCGCCTACGTGTTCTTCGGTGACGGTGAACTCGGCGCGGATGCGGCGGGATTCGCGGATGTAGGGGTACTTGGCCATGCCGTCGGCGGTCCCGCTGGCGTCGGGGCGCAACTGCAGTCCCTTCCAGCCCTGGCCGCCGTCCGGACGGGGTGCTTCCGTTTGCAACCAATAGACCAGCGAGAGGCTGAGCTGCTTGGCGGCATCGAGGTGCTTCTGGAACTCGGCCGGGGAAACCTCGTGCAGGTTGGCCAGCCAGTAGTCGTTCTGCGGCCAGTTGACCAGGCAGAGGTCTGAGCTGGCGGCGGCATCGAGGAAGTAGCGGCGGTCGCGGATGCGGCGGTAGACCCACAGATTGAGGCCCTTGCCGGGGACTGAGTCCCGGGTGGGGTCGAAGGTAAGCTCGCGGGGTTCCAGGGTGACGGGGTTGGAGTAGGACAGACTCAGTAGTTTTCCGGGCCAGGCGGGTTTCAACTGGGGGACATAGTCGCGCCAGAATGCATACTGGGCGGGTTTGTCGATGGTGTGGTCTTCACCGTCGCGATAACCCAGAACGAAGCAAACGGTGCAGGCCTGGAGGTTGGCGGGGGCGGCGGTTTCCGGGGCGGTGGGCTCGTTGGTGTCGCGGCGACTTTCGGCGCCGGTGACGTAGTCCACCTGGGCGAGCGGTAGCAGGTCCCCCTGCTCAGTGGCGTCCAGGAAGTAGAGGGCATCGACATCAACGGTGTTGCCGGAATCGAGGTGGCGCAGGCGCACACTCTGGAGGCGATTCGCGGTGGCGGTGGCGGCGACGGGCTGGTGGCGCAATGCCAGCGTGAGTTGGCCGCTGCTGAGGTAGGGCAGCAGCATGGCCTCCAGGACTGCGAGGCTGACGCGTGGCTCATGCGTGATGCGGGACACGGATCCATTGCCTGGGTTCAACTGCGACAGTGCGCGCGCTTCAGCGGTAAGCGGGAAGTGCTGGCGGTAGTAGTCGCGAACCGCCTGCCGGTACTCGCGGTAGAGCCGGGTGCAGCCGGTGGACTCAATCCAAGGGTGCTCGTCGGGGGGCACCAATTGGGATGTGAGTTGGCCGCCCACCCAGTCTGTCTCCTCGCTTAGCAGGACACGCGCGCCAGCACGCAAGGCAGCCAGGGCTCCGGCCACTCCACCGGTGCTGCCGCCAATGACAGCGACATCGAATCGCGCGGGGCGCTGCGCCAATGAAGGCAATGCCATGGCGGCAAAGGGAAGGGTACGCACAAAGTGACGACGGCTGACCATGCCTTGATGGTAGCGCGAGGATGCGCCGAAGCCCCTATGGAGGAGGCCTGCTGGAAGCCGGACCGGCGGGGGTGGGTTGCGCGTTGGACCGCGGACATGTGACAGACTGTGGCGGGAGGAAGAATCTGCCATGTCACATCCAGTCGTTCCCGCCATGGACCGTCGCCGTTTCCTTGGGGCTGCGGCAGCGGCAACTTTGGGCGGCTGCGCCCCAGCCGTGCGGAAAGAGCGCCCACCCAACGTGCTGTTTGTGCTGCCCGACCAACTGCGCGCGCAGAGCGTTGGCTACATGGGCAACACGGAAGTGAAGACCCCGCATATCGACCAACTGGCGGCCGATGGACTGGTGTTTGAGAATACCGTTGCCAACACGCCGGTTTGCTGTCCGGCGCGGGCCATTCTGATGACGGGCCAATACTGTCACAAGAACGGGATGGTGGCCAATGACTTGCGCCTGAACGAGGATCACCAGAGCATCGCCAAGGTCTTTCAGGCGGGCGGCTATCGCACTGGATTCGTGGGGAAGTGGCATCTGGATGGCGGACCGCGAATGCCTGGCTTTGTGCCGCCAGGGCCACGACGGCAGGGCTTCGAATTCTGGGCGGCCAACCAGTGCAGCCACCGACATTTCGACACCCAATACTTCCGGGATAGCGAGGATCCGATTCCGGCGAACGGGAAGTTTGAAAGCCAGTTGTGGGGCGAGTTGGGGCTGGAGTTTCTTGAGGGCGTGAAGAGGGACGAGCGGCCGTTCTTCCTTTCGGTGTTTTCTGGTCCACCCCACGATCCGTACAAGGCGCCCGAGGAGTATGAGCGCATGTACGACCCGGAGCGGATTACCCTGCGCCCGAATTGGAAGGCGGGGGAGCGGGTGCCCGACCGCAAAGCAATTGCGTCGTATTACGCCATGACCACCAGCATCGATGACCAGTTGGGAATGCTGCTGAAGGGCCTGGACGATCTGGGACTGCGCGAGGACACGATTGTGCTGTTTTCGTCCGATCACGGCGACATGTTGGGGTCGCAAGGAATGCCGTTAAAACGGAAGCCATGGGAAGAATCCATCCGCGTGCCAGGCGTGCTGCGGTACCCGAAAGGCATTCGAGCGGGAGACCGCGAGACGGCGCCGTTCTCACTGGTGGATGTCGCACCGACGCTGCTGTCCCTGTGCGGTCTGCAGCCGCCGGCGGCCATGCAGGGGCAGGACTTCAGCCGCCGTATCTTGGGCCGGGCGCAGGAACTGCCCGATTCGGCGTTCTTCCAGATCTTCGGCCCCTTCCTGGCGGGACGGGTGACGGAGGGATGGCGCGGGGTGCGCACGAACCGCTACATGTACGCCCGCTATGAAAGTCGGCCGTGGGTGCTGTACGACCTCCAGGAAGATCCCTACCAGATGAACAACCTGGCCGAGGATGCGGCAGCGGCTTCCATCCGCCAGGATATGGAAGCCCGCCTGCAAGCCTGGATGACGCGGACGAATGATTCCTGGAGTTACAACTGGACCGTGCCCGTGGAGGATGCCGGGCGCCTGTACAAGGAGCGGATGTACCGCACGGTACAGGAATACCTCGCCGAGCATCCCCAGGGCTAAGGGTTGGATACAGCGGCAACGCGGTGTCCGCGCTACCGTTCAAACAGATTCGCAATGCCTCCCAGGACTGACCCTTCGCCGGTGCGTTGGCCGCCCGCGGCCGGGGCGTTGGCAAGGATGCGATCTGCCAGTCGAGAGAACGGCAGGCTTTGGAGATAGACCACGCCGACGCCACTAAGGGTGGCCAAAAAGAGGCCCTCGCCGCCGAAGATCATCGATTTCAGGTTGCCGGCGCGCTGGATGTCATAGGACACCGACGGCGTGAAAGCGACGATGCAGCCCGTGTCTACGCGTAGCGTTTCGCCGCGCAGTTCCTTGCGGATGATGGTGCCCCCGGCGTGTAGGAATGCCATGCCATCGCCCCGCAGGCGCTGTAGGATGAAGCCTTCGCCGCCGAACAGCCCGGCGCCGAAGCGTTGCGCGAAGGCGATGGAAATCTGGGTTCCCAGGGCGGCGCAGAGGAAGGAGTCCTTCTGGCAGATGAGGTCCTGGCCCACCTGGGCCATGTCCACCGGAATGATTTTTCCGGGATAGGGCGCGGCGAAGGCGACGCTGCGCTTTCCCTGCCCTCGATTCGTGAAGTGCGTCATAAAGATGGACTCGCGGGTAAGCATGCGCTTGCCAACGGCGAAGATTTTGTCCATGACGCCGGCGTTGGGGTTGGAGCCGTCGCCCATCTTGGTTTCGAACTGGATGAAATCCTCCATGTAGGACATGGTTCCGGCTTCGGCAATCACCGTCTCGCCGGGGTCCAATTCCACTTCTACTAGCTGCAGGTCGTCACCAAAGATGCGATAGTCCACTTGATGGCAGTACATTCCAGGTCAGGTCTCCTTCTGCTTGTTCGCCACTGCAGTCCGGGCAGCGGGCACACCTTTCTATACGTAGCATCTCGGGATCTGTTCATGGGAAGGATCGATGGCGCGCAGGTGTCGGCGGCGCAGGGAACCCACACCGGACGAAGGGCTTGCCCGGGACGCGGCATTCGCCGCCAAACGATGGCCATGCTGGCCCCACATCCCCGGGAAAGTACCACCTGCCCAGGAGAGGCCACCAGACGAACGAATTCCCCACAACCCCCTGATTTTCAGGCATTTGCCTTAGGGAGACAGCGGTAGTTCTACGGAACTGCACCAGTACTTGTATCTCAATTCGGGCTAGGAAAAGCCCCAGTACTTCGGAACCACTTCCAGTTTCTTGCGCCTTTCTTCGCCCCCGAGGTGAGGGTAGTGTCAAGAGTGGGAACGGGTGGCCACGAAGATCGGTGGGCGTCCCTGGAATGGAAAGGCCCAGACGGGCGGATTGAGGATAGCGATGAAGCAGTTTGTGTTCGGACTGGCGCTGGTGTTGATGTCGATGACGAGGATGGGGGCGGCGCCCATCACGACGCAACTACAGACGGGCGACCTGGGGGAAGCATTGACGGAGTTCACCAGCGTGGCCTACAACGCGACAGCGCGCTGGCAGTCAAATGGCACGGGCAACTTCAAGATGCGCATCTCGGACGGAACCTCTGGCTCTCCGAACCACCTGGTGAGCGGGGGCAGCGGCATCACCTGGGGAAGCGACTCGCCCCAGGCATTCACGCTGAACTTCGATGGAGCGGTAGTGACGTTCACGATCGTGGACGGAGCCAACACGCACACGATCCGCGCTGAGACGGCGAGCACGCAGGTAAATGCGCTGATGATCGCGTTGCGATCACAAGCGGGAAACGGCATCTCATCGGAAATCGCGGTCAGCAACCTGGCGCTGAATGGGGTAGCGCTGTCGATTGCCTCAGCATCGCTGGGCTTGGTGAACGCGCGCACCTTCCTGCTGGTGGAGGGCTTGACGGGCGGCTTCACACTGACGGGCAACTTGCGCATTGCGAAGACTGGCGGCGCGGGCGAGATTCCGTCGATGATTCTGTTTGCGGGCAAGACCTCGTATCAGCCACCCACTCCTGGCGCCGACGCACCCGGCGCGGAAACTCCGGAACCGGGAACCTTGCTGCTGCTAGCCGCGGGCCTGTTGCTGCTGGCTGCGGGCAAAGCCCAAGGATGGATGGTGGCGGCGAAAGTGACGCCGGCAGCCGCGCAGTCTCGTTGATCGATGCAGTTATCGGTCAACGGCAACCGCACGAAGTCAGTCTGGCCATGTTGTGATTTCGACGTCGATGAACCCATCGGCCCGCAACCGCGTCAACCAGTCCAGTTCGGCTTGAAGCGCATGTCGCGTTGCCTTCTTCGAGGTTGCGTGAATACGAATCGGCGCCGTTCGAGGGTAACGCCGAATCAGTTCCAACGTGTCTGCGTTGTCATACAGGGTTGACTGCGGGTAGCGGTATTGGGCAAAGGAAATCCGAGTGAATGGCGCATCCCGGTCAGGGGGATGAATTTGCAAGGTGATGCTCGGGTGAAGATACTGCAGATCGATCAGCAGGCTGCGCTTGCAGTTCCTGAAATCGCAATACTGATCCAGTTCGACTAACTCCTCGGATGTGGTCACCCACCCGGTGCTGTGGGCGATAGCGTCTCGGAATTCTGACTCCACGAACTCCAGACTTTGCGACTGCGGGGTGCTGGCCACCAGCCGACTATCGATTGCCTTGTAGCGTTCCAGCAGCTGTTGCTTGTAGTTTTTCCCACAATAGCGGAGCGCTCTAGCCCCTAGAGCCAGGGCGCGCCTGTCTGTGTATTGCAGCAATTCCAACCCCATCTCTTCCAGTAACGGGCCGGGCACCTCCCGACGCTGCTGGTGGGAGTAGAGAAGAGTCATCGCAAGGCCGAGACCACCTTTATCCGCGCTGCGAATCAGATCAAGGGCACGTTGCGCATACCGCGCGGGATCTCTCCTCAGCAACACGCTAGACGCGATTGCCCTCTCGTCGCCTTCGGAGTTAAGGAGGACGGCCTCCAACGAATCCAGCGGCATTCCCCAATAGTGGAGTAGCAAGACCGTGGAGCGGCTGGTACCCCGTCCGCAGGCATTCTGCTTGCGCGCGTTCAGCGTGGCCGCATTCAGGAAGTCTTCCGGTACCGAAACGGTAAATGGCAGAGATTCGGAGTCGTTCCATTCCAAAGCGGGATCCAACCGTGCAAGCAGTTTTTCCGCCAACGCCTTCGCGCGATCAGGATCGGCCATCACGAGCTTGCGGAAAGCAAGGCGCCTGAGTTCAATGCCGGAATCCTGCTGTGACTCCTGACGGCCGTCCCCGCCCTGGCAAGCTGACTCCGGCCAGGGTTCGTCGAGAATACTCACTGCCATCGTGATGACCAGTGCCTCCGGAAGCAGCAAGCGATTCTGCAGCAGTTGTTGCTGCGTGCGCGAGCTGTATGTGCGCAGCCGCGGTTGAAGAGCGCTTTGCACCGCGGCAAACTTGTCCGCTAGCAGGTCAGCGGCCAAGTCTTGCCGGTAGAAACCTTCGATGGCGACAATCAGGCCCTGTAGGGCAACTTCATCCTCGGGGCTCTCTAAAAATCGATCCACGGTCAGCCGGGCGATGCGAAGTCGAATGCGGTCGTACTCATCGAATCTCACTTGCAGCGCTGCCCGGTATGCGGCGTCCTGGCGCCCAAGGAGTTCACGAAAACGCTGAAAGTGCAGCTTGGCATCCACACAAACGTGCGGTGTCTGCTGAAGGATCTTCGGCACCAGAGGAAAATGCGGTCCAGCGATTTGTGCTTGCAAATAACGGCAGGACAACTCGAGGTCCGGGTGATAGTAGAAGGTGGCCAGTATCGGGTCGAACCCGGTCTCAACATAGTATTCATACGCGGTGGTGAGTGCAGCTTCGGTTGGCAGGAAAAGCAGTTCGGCAAGCGGTGAATCAAGGGGGAGAATCGCCTCGTGCATGCCCCCGCGCTGGGCCAGGTTCTTCGGCTTCCATCCGAACGGGGGTGGCATGGCTGAGAGCTCCCCAATGCGGCGGTCAACCCATCGCGGATTTAGCGGAAGCACTTCGAACTCCAAGACATTGGAAACGAGGTAGCGCTCCTCGTCCGGGACGGACGGTGAGGCAGGATGGGAGATGCGGCGCTTCGATTCTGCTTCCTCCAGCTCAATATCCCTCAATACAAGCAAAAGCGCCAACCTGTACTTGCCGGGCTTCAGCGGTGGAAGGACGGCGTTGATTGGCGAGAATGGCGTTTTGAAGTGGCGCCTCCCCAGCACCTCGCCCCTTTGGAATGAATCATACGCGCAAGGAATCTTGAAGTCACCGCAATCGAAAGGACCCTCCAGGAGTCCGCCAGCATATTGGAAGTGGAGATTAGATTGCCGATCCAGTTGCAGTTCTATATGGTCACTGGCATGGGAAGGTGGATATAGTCGTTTGGAGATTTCAGCCAGATTCGAATCGACAAATATACGCTCCCCAAGCTCGAAAGGACCGGACGTCTTCAGCGATACTTGAAACAGGGGATTCCTGGCATGGAGTTGGACGGCGCGATCCAGGATACGGCTTTCTTCAGGCGCCGATTGCGCCGCCATTTCCCATGCCGCACCCAGGAGCATCGCCCCTAAGACTATCCCAGTCGCAATGCTTTTCCGAAGCTGGTTTCGCATTCGATAACCCCGTTCCTGATGGAATCGCTCCAATGTTTTCAGATACTGGTCTTTTCAGATACTGGTGGCCACCATGCTGTTGTGTGTCTGGCTTGCAGCGCCTTTAGTTTCCAGGTCGCGACGGTTGTACATGCAGTTTCGGTTCTACCTGTAGTATCACTGGGAGCGTGGTTCTAGCCTCAGCCGAATCGAGAGCAAGTACAATTTCGTGGATACCTGCCCGGGTCCTGCTACTTGGGGTCGCTGTCCATTTCCCAAAATCGAATGGGTCCACCACGCATTGGATCCCGTCCGAAGTCGATTCAACCGTCAACTGTCCCGGTGGTGTGTTCTCAGCGCTCTTCTCGAACCTTGCCTGGATGAGGGCTGGTTGCCCGGGCACAACCAGCAACGGGGGCATGCGCCGCATCAGCATCCCTCGCTCCAGTGACTCGAACAGAGCTGCATTGAAGGGAATTCTGGGCGACTGATCCAGCAGAGGCGTCCCAGTGAGTGCGCTGGACTCGCAGGAGAACGTGGGCTCCAGGCGCCAGATTGAGGTATGGAACGGCAGCAACCGGTTAGCCAGGACATCGAAAGGCAGCACCAAGTCGCCCTCCGGAAGGTTTGCCACCGTAGGCTCCAGTACGATGCGGCCGACGCCGTCCAGGCGCGAGAGGATAGCGGACCACGTGCAGCGCCCACCCGGCGAGAACACCGGCCAGTCAAGCTCCAGCATCTGCGCCTTACCGCTTCCCAGGCGGTCTGAGGCCCTCCACATTAGCGGTGGTTGCAGCCGTCTAGGTATGTCCCGCCAGTCCTCTCGGTTAAGGGCATGCGTGATGAACGTTGTCCCGCCAGGGTCGACGCTGTCAGCAACGAAGTTGCCTTGCAGGCGGGTGATATTGATTTGTCCGGAGTGATAGGCTCCATCCATCCTCGCCCGCTCCCACAGGGCCTTCACTGGAATCGATGCTTTGAGCCTCTGCCGTCCCACTTCCAACTCCGCTTCACGGTGGAGCCCAAGGTCCGTCGGGACCGGACTCAGAATGGTGCCCTGGGACAGCTGGATTTCCAGGGCATACCGGCCTGCCACAGCGACATTCAGATCAGCACTCACGTGCAGGCGGTCAGGAACGCCATCGGCATCCTCGTCGACAATCTGCTGGTCAATCCCAAGGAAGCGTGCGGAGACAGCGTGCACCACGGGACCATTTGCGACGACCTCCGCGGCAAAGGTGGCGCCCCCCGGCTTGGTCCCCTTCGCCTTCACCAAAAACCGTAGTCTGCCAAGGTGCGTCGCAATGTAGGACCCCTGATAACGTAGTGGGGCAACCTTCTGGAAGTCAACGGGGACGGCATGGATCTCCGGCTCACCAAACTCCATGGGTCCAGGCCTACCTGGATTGGTGATCGCCCTCACCTCCACCGCCACTTCGAACTGAACGGGCTCATCAACCAACGCGCCAAGAAGGTCTACCGTCAGCGGGAGACGTTCGCCCAGGTGCGCTTCCCCTCTCGGTACCTCAATCGAAATGTGAACCTCGTCGAGAGGCAACCCGCGATTCCGTGGGACTTCAAACAGCCTCTTCAGCACCCGGTCAATGGGCAGAGACATGGCATGGACAACCACGGGTGCATTGGAGGAAGTGGTATCGAAATGAATTCGATACACGCCTTTTTGGCCCTCGGCAAACGCGATCAGATGGTGTGTCCCCAGGACGGGCACGAAGAGCACCGAGAAGTCGAACAGGTCCCATGGATCCGGGTCCTCGTTCTTCAGAAGGCCATCGGTCACCAACCATTGCTGGCCCTTTGACTGCGCCCCCGACTGGTTGAGGATCGCCCCATCGGGGGTCTCCAGGGATACCTTCACGGTTCGATCGGGAACAACCACCTGAAACACGACATCGCCATCCTCATCTTCGGGCGCATCGAGTTCAAGGACGTAATCTGCTTCCCGTTCCGGGATCGCGACCGCATACAGGCTGCGGGCCTCTGGAATCTCCTTCATCAAGGCCTGATGAAGCGCTACCGGCGAAGGCGGCGGCGGGGAAATGTGAAGCGCTGCCTGGATTTCTGACGCTGGCCTAGGGCCGGCAATCCGCACCGCATAGCGTCCGGCCGCATGATTCCTAGTGGCCTCAATCCGGATCAGCAATCCCCCAACCGATTTGCCAAAGGGCGGCTCTGAGGGTATCGCGCTCCAGTAGAATCCATGGATATGCGCAGTCTCGGCGTCAAGAAGTGTTCCGTCTGGCAGTACGATGGAAATCTGTAATGTGGACCGATCACACACGACGAAAATCGCGTCGCCTGACTTCAACGGCTGGCTGGCAAACAGAGGCATCGATACCTCCGCCTCGCCCGCCGCAATGGCGAAGCGCTGTAACGGGGGAGGTGTGAACTCGTTGATCTGGCTGACCCCATTCGCGGGATAGAGGCTCACCAGCAGGACAGTGAGCAGGCCGCCGCGGATCGCCCGGGACTTACCCGCGAGTGATTCCATTACGGAGGCAATCGCGCAACGGATCGCTAACGTTCGTTTGGCGTAAAGGAGTCGCATCGCCCACGGTGCTCCATGGTTCGTAGGGTCACTGTTCGACGGCGTGTCGCAATCGAAGTCGGCCGCCAGAATCTAGGTGTACTTGCAACCGGCTACCACGGTGGATAACCTTCGCTGATTCGTTTGTACTGTCAACCCGGTTTTGGCGCCAGCGAATTTCGTTGAATGGCGTCAACCAGGATCTGAATCGCATCCGATGCGGGTTTTTCGGATAGTCAGGTATTTAGAGTGCCTGACTCTATTACCTGCAACTGAATACCGGGCGCGGGCATGCGCCGTCGCGGCCGTTGCGAAGGATTGACGCAGAGTGGCGTTCAGGGATGAAGCGGTGCGTGAACGCGGACCCGTTGGGGCAGCCCGGGGCGGCGCTACGTTGTCACCTGGCAAACTGGCGGCGCCGCAAGGGCGAACTCACCAGTGGGATAAGCCACAGGGGGCGCCCAGCAAGCAGCCGAAAATGAGCCAGAAAGCAGCCCGAAGTAAGCCGTGAAGCTGCCCCGGGGCGCATGGGCGGGCCACGGTGCTGTGATAAGCTCTTCCCAATCAATGCCAGCCGTTCCCGTCGCCATCATCCGGTCCCCGTCTGCCTCGGAGCGTCACAGCGCGCATGCAGGAAGCTGCGAGCAACTGGCAATCTCGTATCACAAGTACGCCGCATCCGTGCAGCGCTATGCCTATTCGATTGTGCGGAACCACGCCGAAGCCGAAGATATCGCGCAGGAGTGCTTTGTGCGGTTGATTCAACAGGTGCAGGCCCAGGTACACGTGAGCCGCCCCTTGCCCTGGCTGATGCGGGTGGCGCACAATTTGGCAATGGATGCCATCGCCCGACGTCCCCGTGAGAAGCAGGTGAGTTTGGATGCGGTTGAGACGGCATCGGCCCCCGGCCCGGGACCCGAAGCGGCGCTGATGGAACTCGATCGCAAGCAACGACTGCAGCGGGCGCTTGGTTCGCTCTCCGCGCAGGAGTTGCAATGCTGGCTGCTGCGCTCAGAGGGGTTGCGCTACCGGGAGATTGGGGACGTGCTGGGCATCCGCACGGGTTCCGTTTCCACCTTTCTGGTTCGGGCGGCGGAAAAGCTATCCTCGGTGTAAGGGCGCGCGGGACGCCCACCTCCAGCAGACATCATTGCAGCATGACGGATTCCCATCATTCGACGCCGGGCGCTAGCGGAAAACACCGCGGCGCTCATCCATCGTCACAGGACTTGATGGCGATGCAGGACGGGGAACTTGCGGCGCCCGGCGTCTGGAGGGTGCGGCGACATGTGGAAGGTTGCGCGGACTGTCAGCGGCTGCTGCGGCGTTACGCGATTGCCCGAGAGAGCATCGCCGGGGACGTGTTGGTGAACGCACTTGGCGGCCTGCCTGCGGTGGACGCCGCGGTGCTTCCGGTTGCCGAACCAGTGACCATCAAACGCAACGATGGGATTGCCTTCCCATGGCGCGGAACGGTGGCGGCCAGCATCTCGCTGGCGCTGGGTATCTTCCTGTTGTGGCAACTGCTGCTGGCGCCCCCCGGCGTGAATGCGCGCGAGATCATTGCGCAAGCGAGGCTGGAGGAGGAGGGTCCGCGGCGCGTTGCCCCAGGGCAAGCGGTGGAGCGCGAACTGAGAGCCACCAGGCGCGGACGCGGCAGGGACACGGCAACGGCAGCGCGCCGCAAGCGTTGGAGCCTGCTTCCCGGTGGCCACCTTGCGGAGATGGCAGACGCCGGAACGGTTGACCTGGAAACCACCGGCGCTGGCGCCACCTTTGGCGTGTTGGCGGACGAGCTTGCGCGTGCCCTACCGGCAGAGACCTGCGCTCCACTGGACCCGCTTTCGGCGCGGATGATGGATTGCCTGGCGCGCCATGGCAGTGCGGAGGTGGTATCGGCCCCTAGGCCCGGCGACGACCATGCCCCCGTATACGAACTGCTCATCTGGAACCGGAATCCCCGTCGCGGAGAGGCCCTCTGTTCCAGATGGACGCTGCAAACCACCGGTTGGCGGGTAATCCGCGCCGTGTACGAGTTCCCCGAAAGGGATGGCGGCCTGGAGTACCGTTTTGAGGAAGTCGCCTACCACGTGGTGAAGGACACTGAAGTGGCGAAGCGAAGGCCTGCCGCGGAACCAACGCCTGCCCCGCGCGTGTCGGCGGGTCTGGATGGCGGCTTGGCAGGATGGGCAGTTCATCGGCCCCCCAATCCGGCGAAGGGGTTGGAGAAGTCCCGCCAGGCCCGACCGTTTCGGATGGCGGACAGGAGCGAGTGGTGCACGCCGAGTTGGTCAGCCAGCGCCAAGTTGGTCTGGTCGCTTTCCCGAACCATCTGGACCTGCTCTGGCGTCAGCTTTGCCTCGGTGCGGCGCTTGGTGGCCGCGATGCGGGCG
>JALOKO010000106.1 GCA_025456495.1 Bryobacterales bacterium
ACACCGCGTCACCCGCATCCGCAATCGCCATGCGGCGGACGCCTTCCAACGGCAGTTGCGCCTGGAAGACGCGCGGCTCAACCGGCGCCCCGTCCCGCACCGTGTACAGCGCGATGCGTCCCGTCGATTCCGCCAACAGCGCGAACCGGTCTCCACGCGGGCTGACCGCTGCATGGGTGACCGCCGCGGCGTCATTCCACACCGCAATTTCCGCGCTCCCTCGCGAGTACCCCTCGGCGTAAAACGCCACCGCATTGCTATCGTCCACCACCACCGCAAAGTCCCGCGACGGTGAAATGGCTGCCAGCCGGACCGGCGCTCTCCGATGCACGGCCGCGCCGGCCACCGACGATCCCGCCAGACCCCGCACCATGTGGACATCGCCCGTGGAGGCATCCAGCAGATATCCCAACGAGGGGCCGCTGACGCCGGAACCCCGTTCGGCTCCCTCCAACGGGGAGCCTGTCGCCGTCATGCCGGGACGCTCCGTCTGCACCCGCACGCCGGTTGTTCCACGCTGCGCTGGGGCGCCTGCCGCCATCAGCAACACCGCTGCCGCCAGCGCTACCTGCTGCATGCTGTTGGTAACCTTCATCGCTTCACTCCTCTTTTCTACTGCGCCTGGTGTTCCCTGACACTGTCCAATTCGCTTCGCGCATTGGCTTGCCCTTCACTTCGGGGCTGGCGCCAAGGCTAGGGCGCGCCCACCGTCGGCGCTCCCACGGAAACCCCTGTCGGTGGCCGCGCGCCGCCTCCGCCGTTTCCATTATCGTTACCTCGGGTAGCCGCATACGTGCCGCCCGCCACTGCCGCGCCAACAACCACCAAAATCGCCAGAACCTTCCCCGAGATGCCGCCCGCCGCCGCGCCCGCGGCCGTTCCAGCCGCTGCCCCAGCCAGACTGTTCGATTGCCCGATGACGGCTGTAGTGGTTTGTCCTTCCTTCGACGCCGTCACCCGGATCGTGAAATCGCCCGTCACGTTGTTGGGGCGCAAGCCTCGCGCCACCGCCTGCCCGGCCTGATCCGTCTGCACCGTCAGCATCCGGCTGCCATCGGCGAATACGCCGCCAGGTCCGTCCCCAGGCAGCAGGAACACCACGGCCGCGCCCGCCACGGGACGCCGGTTCTCGTCTTCAATCCGCACAATGGGTTCTCGCGCCACCCGCTGCCGGATGTTGTTCACCGCGCCTTCCCCCTCCACAATCACGATGGTCAGCCGACTGCCGCCTTCCGGCTGCCCAGCCGCTGCGCCTGTCTGCGCTGCCCCTGGCTCACCCGATTGCGCCATCACCGGCTGCACGGCCATACTCAGCGCCATCGCCATCACCGTCATCCACGCCGTGCAGCGGCGGAACACCCGCGCCGTCCAGCGGCGTCTTTGGAATGCGTCTTGCGCCTGCATCTGTCCCCCTATCCGTCTGGCCTATCCGTCTGGCCTATCCGTCTGGCCGGGCTTCCCGCCACCGTTCCAGCTTCGCACGGCTGCCTTTCGGCTTCGCACGGCTGCGTTCCCGCTTCGCACGGCTGCGTTCCCGCTTCGCACGGCTGCGTTCCGGCGCTATGCCACTTCACAGCCCAACCGCATCCCGCACAGGACACCGTGTTTTCGCGGGAAAGCCCGCAATGGATGCCTGTTACACACTGTACTCTTTGAAAGCGCGAAATCCAACGGCTCTGGTCCAGGATGTCAAGGAATCGCCTTTCCCGTTGCGCGGTCCTCCAGGAATCGTCCGTCGCGCGGTAACTCCCGCCGGGCACGCCCTTCCCAAAAGGATTTAGTCGTTTGACAACCCGAAAAATCTCACCAAATCCGCGCATCTCCCGCATGAATTGTTTACACTTCTTACCATCGCCGGGGCTCCGTCCGCGCCCATTGCGCCCGGATTTCCCCCTGCCTGGGCTCCCCTCGCGTCGTACCCCCGTACGGACAAAGCTCCGCATTCGTGGCTACACTAGGGAGTCAAAACCACTGCTGTGCCGCCATGCCTACGCTGCTGCTTCACATCAATCCGGGTAAGCCCAACGCGCAAAAGTTTCCCCTCTCCGCCAACTCCGTCCAGTTGGGCAGATCTGCCACGAACGCCCTCAGCTTCCCCCTGGACGCGCGCCTGTCCCGCACCCATCTCGCCATTGAGCGGCGGGGCAACCTTTGGGTGATCTCTGACCTTGGCAGCAAGAACGGCACCTTCGTCAATGGGGCCCGCATCACCACGGAGCAGCCCCTTCGGCCCAACGACACCATCCTGGCGGGCGAGTTGCTCATTCAAGTGGAAGAGGTCGGCAGCGGCGCGACAGGACGCCAGTCCGTCGTGATCGTCAGCGAGGACAGCATCGAGGAGGAAGATCCCCAGGCCCGCACCATCATCACCGACATCAACCAGCTCCTGCGCCGGAACTCCACCAAGTTCGAAACCCCGGGCGTTGCCCAAAAGCACATGGAGGCCCTCGTGCGCGCCGGTCGCGAACTCGCCGGTCACCGTCCCCTCGATGAGTTGTTCTCGCTCATCCTCGATCTGTCGCTCTCCGCCGTCTCCGCCCGCCGCGGCGTGCTGATGCTCCAGGAGCAAGGGGAGTTGGTCCCCAAAGCCGCCAAGGGGGATAACTTCCGCATCAGCCGGGCCGTCTGCGATCAGGTCATCCGCCAGCGGCAGTCCCTGTTGGTGAAGGACACCCAGTTTGAGAAGGCCTTCCTCGAAAGCCACAGCATCGCCGCCGAAAGCGTCAAGAGCCTCATCGCCGTTCCGCTACAAACCAATAGCGACGTGCTGGGTCTCATTTACCTGGATACCCCCCACGTCATCGCGCCATTCACCGACGACGACCTGGCCCTGCTCACCGTCATGGCCAACGTGGCCGCCATCCGCCTGGAGCAGGCGCGCCTCGTGTTGGTTGAGCAGGCTGAGCGCCTGATGCAGCGCGACCTCGACCAGGCCGGCGAAATCCAGCAGGGCCTGTTGCCCACCGTGACCCCTGAGGTGGAGGGTCTTGACCTTGCCGGCTTCAACAAAGCCTGTCGCACCGTGGGCGGCGACTACTATGACTTCTTCACGTATCCCGATGGCCGCTTGGCCGCGGTGCTGGGCGATGTTGCCGGAAAGGGCATGGCCGCCGCCCTCATGATGAGCGGCGTTCACGCCCGCAGTCACCTCCTGCTGGAAGAGCCCATCGCCCCCGGCGAGTATCTGACGCGCCTCAACCGCGCCACGGCGGGACGCTGTCCGCAGAATCGCTTCATCACCATGGCCGCTGCTCTGGTGAATCCCGCCACTGGCGAGGTGCAGTATTCCAGCGCCGGACACAACCCCGCCATCGTCATCCGCGCCTCCGGAGAGGTGCAACTGTTGAAGGAGACCGGCCTTGTGCTGGGCATCCTGAAGATGGCGTCCTACCAGGATTCCTTTGTCACTCTCAACGACGGCGACCTGTTGGTGCTCTACAGCGACGGCATCACGGAAGCCACCCGCCTGGATACAGATGAGGAATTCGGCGAAACCCGCCTCTGCCGCGTCCTATCGGCGAATGCCCACCTGCCAGCGGTGGAGCTTATCGATATGGTGTTGCGCGCGCAGGCCTATTTCACCAACAACGCCCCAGCCCCGGACGACGCCACCCTGGTGGTCATCCGTCGCGGCCAGGCAAAGCCGAAACCGCCTGCCTGGACCACCCTCACGGACGAGTCCCCCGCACCCCCCGGCCCTTCCTAACCAGCGCAAGCCCTTCCTAACCAGCGCACAGCCCGTCCTCACCAGCGCAAGCCCGCTTTAGGCCGCTGCGGCGATCTCCAGAATGTTCACCACATCCTGCCGGGAAAGCGGGCGCAGGCTCCCCAACGGCTGCGTCAGCATGGCCGTATCCGCGATCGCCGGAATCTCCGCCGCATCCACGCCCAGGTCAGCCAACCTGACCGGACCCTCCCATTGCCTCAGCCGGTTACGGAATGCGGCCACGCCCGCCTCCACCGTTGGCGAATCCCACACGCGTTCCGCCCATGCCCGAAAGGTGTCCGGGTTTGACGCCTGGCAGTATTCGATCCACGCCGGAAACAGTACAGCCAACCCTTCCGCGTGCGCGACTTGCGGGTGGTGCGCACTCACGGCATGCTCCAGCATATGCGTGCTCCACTCGCCAAAGTTCAATCCGCAGCCGCTAATGCCGTTCAGCGCCAGTGTGCTGCCCCAGGCCAGGTTCGCCCGCGCCTCGTAATCCTCCGGCGACCGCTGCAGCGCATCCACGCTCTGGATAATCGTCCGCGACACCGCTGTATTCACCGCCACCGTCGTATCGCCGGGCTTGCCGATGAAGTAGAACTCCATGATGTGCGACAGCGAATCCACGCCCCCGCAAACGGTCTGCCGCCAGGGCAGGGAAGTCTGCACACTGGGGTCCACAATGCTCACCACCGGATACAGCGCCGGGTGCCCGATGGCCCACTTCTTGTGTTCCTCCGGCTTCGTCAGCACGGCGAACATATTCATCTCTGAACCGGTGGCTGAGAGCGTCAGAATCGTGAACAGGGGCAAGGCCCGCGTGATGGCTTCCGTCTTCTCGAAGGCCGCCCACACATCGTTCATGTAGAATCCGCAGGCCACCGCCTTGGCGCTATCCAGCACGCTGCCGCCGCCCACGGCCAGCACCGCGTCCACGCCCTCACTGTGGCAAAGGGCGATGGCTTCCCGCACCTTGCTCAGCACGGGGTTGGCCTGGACGCCCCAGCACTCCGCCCTCGCGATCCCCGCTGCTTCCAGGCTGCGCACGGTGTGTTCATACACCCCGTTCTGTTGGATCGAACCGCCGCCTGCCAGCAGCAGTACCTTCTTGTGGCCTCGCTTAGCCAGTTCCTCGCCAATCTGCGGGATGGTGTCCTTGCCAAACAGAACCTGCGTGGGGTTATGAAACGAAAAGTTGTTCATTGCCTGGATGCTCCACTCAACATGGTTGCATGCGGCTCATCCTGCATGCACGCCAAACTTGCCAGCGCCACGCCGCACCTTCCGCGCGCTTGCCGCTCACACCCCTCGCCGATCGCCCCACAAGTCCACGTGCAGGCGCGGGCTCAGCCGGTAGCCGTGTTCCTTGCACACCTCCGCCAGCCACACCGCCCGCTCGCGCAGCGTGGCCGTGTCCCGCCCTTCCGGCATCAGCAGCACCTGCCCTGGCGCCGCCTGCAACTCCGCGCACAAGGCCTGGATTTCCGGCAGGTCTTCCTGACGTTCCACCACGAACTTCAACTGGTGCGGATACCCCGCCATCAAATCGCGCAGCACATCCACCTGGATGCGCAACCGGTCATGCTGCGCCGCCCACCTCCCCCCGTCCCGCGCGTGCGGCGTGCTGTTGGCCAGCTTCGGGCTAATCGACATCAACTGGCACGCCACCGGCTGCCACACCGTCCCCGCCGTCTCAATCGTCACGTGATAGCGGCGCGCCGCCAGTTGCTGCGACAACTCCACGATGCCCTGGGCAATCATCGGTTCGCCGCCCGTCAGCACCACATGCCCCGCCGCAGGGAACGCCTGCACCGCCCGCACGATTTGTCCTACGTCCATCTCCTCCCCTTCCGGAGACCATGACGTATACGGCGTGTCGCACCACACACAGCGCAAGTTGCACCCGCTCGTCCGTACAAACACACTGGGCACGCCCACCAATCCGCCCTCGCCCTGCACGGAGTAAAAGATTTCCGCGATCTTCATGCCGCGTACTCCAGCGGATCCACAACCCCCGCCTCGGCAAAGCCCTTCCGTCGCAGCAAACACGAATCGCATCGCCCGCACGGACGCCCGTCCGGCAGCGGATCGTAGCAGCTATGCGTCAGCCCGAAATCCACTCCCAGGCTTGCGGCCAACTGCACGATGCCTGCCTTGCTCAGGTCAATCAACGGCGTATGGATGCGAAACCGCCCCCGTCCCTCCACGCCCGCCGCCGTAGCCAGGTTCGCCGTCTGCTCAAAGGCCCGCACGAAATCCGGCCGACAATCCGGATAGCCCGAATAGTCAATCGCATTCACCCCCAGGTAGATGTCGAAGGCCCCCAGCACCTCCGCCCATCCCAGCGCGCAGCTCAGGAAAATCGTGTTCCGCGCAGGCACGTAGGTCACCGGAATGCCGCTCTCGATCTGCTCCACCCGGTCATGCTTGGGCACGGCAATCTCATCCGTCAGCGCGCTCCCGCCAAAGGCCCGCAGGTCCAACGGAAGCGTCACATGCCGCACCGCTCCCATCGCCGCCGCCACCCGCGCCGCGGCCTCCAACTCGCGCCGATGCCGCTGTCCATAGTCAAACGACAGCGCGTAACAGGCAAAGCCTTCCCGTTGCGCCACCGCCAGGCAGGTGCTGGAATCCAGTCCCCCGCTCAGCAGGCAAACAGCCCGCCGTTCCCTCATGGATTGTTCAGATGATTGCGTCATGGTCCACCCTCTATTGTGAAGCCAATGCCGCCGCGGCGTCCTTTGTCCTCCCGCGATACCTTGCACTGGCCCGTTGCCGTTCCCACAATCCTCCGTTCCCGCAATGCAGCGTTCCCGCAATGCAGCGTTCCCGCAATGCAGCGTTCCCGCAATGCCATGCGCCTCTCAGGCGACGCCAAGCTCCCGGTGGAACCCCCGCCGAAGATCCGTTCCGGTACCAGGTTTGCTCAAGAATTGCGCTCGCTTCGCCGTAACATCAAACGAGGGGATGGCCTCCCGGAGGAACCACGCATGAGCTTCGATTTCGAAAAGCAGATCCGTGAGATGCAGAAGGCTTCGTCCCCTGTGGCGCGGGATACCGGGCAACTCCCCCCCACACCGGGAGCCGTCGAGGAATCGTCTGATCCGACAGCCGTTCACTTCCCATTGCAACTCTGGGTGCTGGCCATCCACATCCTGGGCGTGCTGGGCTTCGGCGGCTGGATCCTCTATGCCGCCTACATCGGGACGCTGGATCAGTCTCTCAGCCCTGTCTTCATGGGTGGCGCCGGCATGCTGTTCCTGCTCGGGCTCTTGCCAAGCTCGCTTACCGTTGACCGCGCCGGGGTGCACCAATCCCATTTCCTTGGCCTGTGGATCCGCACCATTCCCTTTAGCGATGTCAGCTTCTACTGGCGCACCACCCGCGGTGAACTCCGCAAGGCTGGCCTCCTCCGCTTTCAATCCAAGCGCGCGGGCCGACAAAAGAACGATCACGAAGAGGTTGTCTACGTCGGTTCAAAGTCCAGCCGCATGTACCTGCTGCACAGCCCCGTCCACAGCAGGCGCGAAAGCTTCATCGCAGAGCTGGAAAAGCGCGGTGCCCATCCCAAAGGTTACGAAGGCTGGGAGGCATTCATGGCCGCTCGCGGCGTTCCCGTTCGCTAGCGTCCCCCCGCCATCTCCCTGCATTCCCCCGAAACATAGCGGCTCTGTTCTGTTGTTCTAGTCGTATACTGAGACCATCCCCATGGAACTGTGGACTCCCATCTGGACCAGCCTGCGCGTGGGCATCGCCGCCACCCTCATTGCCTTCCCCCTAGGCCTTTTGGTAGCCCATCTGTTGCTGCGCCTGCGCCCCCGCGCCAGCCGCTGGATGGAGGCTGTTCTGCTCCTTCCCCTCCTGCTCAGCGGCCCCGCCATGGGCATCCTCATCCTTCTGCTTCTCAGTTCCTCCCAGGCGACTCCGCTCCTGGCCGAAGGCCTCAAAGCCCCGCTGGTGGCCGATTCCGAATCCCTTGCCATCCTCGCCGCCCTGCTGCACGCGTTGCCCTTCGCCGGGCTGCTATGCTTCTGGGTCCTCCGCGGTTTACCCCTTGAATCCATGCGCCTCGCCGCCGTCCTTGGCCTCTCGCCATGGCAATCCTTCTGGCGCATCACCGCTCCCCTCTGCGGTTCTTCCTTGGGCGCCATCGCCCTGCTCTGCCTCGCCCGCGCCATCGCCGAGTACGGCATCTTCGTCCAATACCAGTCCGCCCACCCCAGCCATGCCACCCACCCCGGCCACGCCCTGCCTCTCCAGGCAGCGCTCTCCGCCAGCCTCCAAAGCGGTGGCGGACACTCCCTCGCCTGGCTCGCCGCCAGCCTCTCCCTCACCCTCGTGCTGCTGCTGGCCGCCTACGCCCTGCGCCGCGGAGGCCGCCTCGTATGATCGACGCCCGCGTTGTCTGTAACCTGCCTGCCACCCGCTGCCATGCCGCCTTCACCCTGGAGGCCCACCTCCAGGCCGCACCCGGAATCACCGCCGTCTTTGGACCCGCATCCGCCGGCAAGACCCTCCTCTTCGAACACATCACCGGCCTCCGCCAGCCCACCTCCGGCCGCATCCTCCTCAACGACGAAATCCTCTACGACGCCGGCGCCAACGTCAACCTCCCCACCGCCCGCCGCATGCTGGGCGTTGTCTTTGAAACCAACTGCCTGTTCCCCCACCTCTCCCTGAAAGAAAACCTCCGCCTCGCCGCCACCGTCCTGCCTCCCCGCGAGGGCGCCCGCCGCGTCACTGAGTTGCTGGAACGCTTTGACCTCATTGACCTCGCCGCCGCCATGCCCCCCGCCCTCTCCCCCGTCGAACATCGCGTCGGCATGCTGGCCCAGGCCCTCGTCCGCAACCCGCGCGGCCTCCTTGTTGACGCCATCCCCTTCGGCTGGGAAGCTCCCTTGCGCATCCAGTTTCTGCGGGTCCTGCGTGACTACGCCCAGTCCGCCGGCATTCCTGTCGTGCTGGCCACCCGCGACCTCAACGATTGCTTCCTCGCCGCCAGCAACATGGTGGTCCTGCACGCAGGTCGCTTCGTCCAAGGCGGGCCGCCCCTCGAGGTCTGCCGCAAGCCCGCCTCCCTCGCCATCGCCGAACTCCTCGGCCAGGACATCCTCATCCCCGCCGAAATCCTCTTCCTTGACCCCCAGAACAAGCGCAGCCGCCTCCGCATTTTCGGCGTCGAAGTCCCCGGACCCTATTTCGCCGGCCACTTCAAGGGCAGTCGCATCACCCTCTGCGTCGCCCCCGCCGCTGTCCAGGCCACCCCCCGCCCCGACGAAGCTGTCCTCCCCGGCCGCATCCCCGTCACCGTGGACTATGCCATCCTCCGCCCACACTCCACCCGCGTATACTTCGCTGAGGGCCTTGCCCTGGACCTGCCCACCCCCGAAACCTCCAGCCTCCAACCCGGCAAACGCTGGCGCCTGGAGATCCCCGAATCCGCCATGCGCGTCCTCTAAGCGCACCAATCCACCCCGCCCCCCCCCCTCCACCCCCGCCCGCCCCAAACACCCCCA
>JALOKO010000107.1 GCA_025456495.1 Bryobacterales bacterium
GGTGCTCAATGTCAACGCCACGAAAACGGAACTCGAAGTTGGGTTCGGCACGGTCTGGAGCTAAGGTCAGGACAGACCCGACCCCCCTCCAAAAGCCGTCGTACACCTTGTTGTTCATGTCCACACCCTCTGACTGAGCGAATCCAGAAAAACGAAAAGCATTGGTTGGTCCATGTTCTCACTCTGAGAATTAGACGCGCGAGAGGTCAATACTGGTACTGAGAAAGAATATCATAGACCCAGACAATTCGATCAGCAATTCATCTCTCCGCCAAGAGCATCCTCAAAGGCTTATCGGCAGGATCAAACGACCGATGAGATTGCGCCGATGGGCGGGTGCTGACAGGTAGATTATCAAGCGGCGCGAAGCAACGAGATAACCGCCTTCCATTCAGCCAGTTACTTCGACAAATCCACCTGGCTAAAGAAATAGGCCAGCTCGATGGCGGCATTCTCCGGCGAGTCGCTGCCGTGGATGCAATTGCGTTCAATGCTCTCAGCGAAGCGCTTACGGATGGTGCCCTCGGCGGCGTTCGCCGGGTTGGTGGCGCCCATCACTTCGCGCAGTTTGGCCACGGCGTCTTCCCGCTCCAGCGCCAAGGTCACCACGGGACCTTCGGTGATGAACCGGATGAGGTCAGGGAAGAACGGCCGCTCACGGTGTACCCCGTAAAACCCTTCGGCCTCTTCCGTGGTCAACTGGCGCATGCGCATGCCCACAATCCGGAATCCGGCGTGCTCAAGGACAGCCAGGATTTCGCCAATCTGGCCACCGGCCACGGCGTCGGGCTTAATCATGCTGTAGGTTCTGGAAACTTCGCTCATAACACCGCCTTCAGGGTTTCTCCAATTACGGCCGGCGAGTCGCATACATGGATGCCCGCGTCGCGCATGGCCTGAATCTTGTCTTCGGCCTTGCCGCTGCCGCCGGAAATGATGGCGCCAGCGTGGCCCATGCGCCGTCCCGGAGGCGCGGTCTGTCCGGCGATAAAGCCCACCACCGGCTTCTTGACGTTCTCTTTCACGTAGGCAGCCGCCCGCTCTTCATTGTCGCCGCCAATTTCGCCAATCATGATGATGGCGTCGGTGTCGGGGTCCTCATTGAACAGGCGCATGGCATCCACGTGCGTGGTTCCCACAATGGGGTCGCCGCCAATGCCGATGCAGGTGCTCTGCCCGATTCCCAACTGCGTCAACTGATGCACGGTCTCGTACGTGAGCGTGCCACTCCGGGAGACCACCCCCACACGCCCAGGCATGTGGATGTGGCCCGGCATGATGCCAATTTTGGCTTCCCCGGGAGTGATGATTCCAGGGCAGTTCGGGCCAATCAGACGGCTCTTGCGGCCCTTCATAAACTGCCACACATTCACCATATCCACCGTGGGAATGCCTTCCGTGATGCAAATCACCACTGGAATCTCTGCAGCCACGGCTTCCATGATGGCGTCCGCCGCGAACGGAGGCGGCACAAAGATCAAGGCAACGTTGGCCTTGGTGCTGGTGACGGCGTCCGCCACGGTATTGAATACCGGACGGTCAAGATGGGTGCTCCCCCCCTTGCCCGGCGTCACCCCGCCGACAACGTTCGTTCCGTATGCAATGCACTGCGATGCGTGAAAGGTGCCTTCTTTGCCAGTGAAGCCCTGCACCAGGATCCGCGAGTCTTTGTTTACCAGAATGCTCATCGATATCTCCCTGGGGAATCGGGCTTAGGCTGCCTGCCCTGCCAACGCCACAACCTTCTCCGCGGCGTCTTTCATGGTGGCGGCGCTCACCAGGTTCAGTCCGCTCTCGGCCAGCATCTGCCGCCCGAGTTCGACGTTGGTGCCTTCCATGCGCACCACCACCGGAACCTGAATATTCAAGTCGCGCGCAGCGGCAATTACGCCGGTGGCCAAGGTATCGCAGCGAAGGATGCCGCCGAAAATGTTAATCAGCACCGCCTTCACATTGGTATCGGACAGCAGGATATGAAAGGCGTTCTTGATCTGTTCCGCGTTCGCTCCGCCTCCTACATCCAGGAAGTTCGCCGGGCTGCCACCGGCGTACTTGATGATGTCCATGGTGGCCATCGCCAGACCCGCGCCGTTCACCATGCAGGCGACGTTACCGTCCAGCCGCACATAGTTCAGGCTGAACCGGGAGGCTTCCACTTCCAGCGGATCCTCCTCATTCAGGTCGCGTAGTTCCATCAGGTCCTTGTGGCGGAAAAACGCGTTATCGTCAATCCCGATTTTGGCGTCCAGCGCATACACTCCCCCGTCTTCGGTGAGGATAAACGGGTTGATCTCAGCCAGGTTCGCGTCGATCTCTTCGTAGGCTTTGGCCAGGGCCAGTATCGCCTTTGCCGCGGCATTGATGCTGGCCGCTGGCACGCCAATGCCAAAGGCGATGTTTCGCGCCTGAAACGGACTCAAGCCCAAACCCGGCTCCATCACCTCACGCAGGATCTTCTCCGGCGTGGCGGCGGCCACTTCTTCAATTTCCATCCCGCCCTCGGAAGACGCCATGAAGACGTTCTTGCCGATGACGCGGTCCAGCACAATGCCCAGGTAGAGTTCCTTTTGGATGGGCAGGGTCTGCTCCACCAGCACCTTCTGCACCAGGCGCCCTTCCGGACCCGTCTGGTGCGTCACCAGCGTCATGCCCAGAATCTGGCGAGCTACCGCTTCGGTCTCCTCGGCGTTGGAGGCCAGTTTCACCCCGCCTCCCTTACCGCGGCCACCCGCGTGAATCTGTGCCTTCACCACTACCCTGCCGCCCAATTCCTTCTGGATTGCGACGGCCTCTTCCGCTGTCATTGCAACCGAGCCCTTGGGCACAGGGACGCCGTACTTGGCCAAGATGGCCTTGGCCTGATACTCGTGTATTTTCATGGAATGTATGCCTGCTGCTTCTCCCGGACAGGATTCTCACTACAGGCCGGGGAAGTTCGTCTTTGAGTTACGCTACACTCAAAACTCCAGTCTAGCATGGCCATTCTGCCCTACCTCCATCGCGTTGTAACAAGGGAAAATCTGCCGTTGCCAGACGCGCAGGACGCCATGCGCGCCCTGCTGACCGGCCAGGAATCCCTGCCCCTGATCAGCGCGTTTCTGGCCGCATTGCGCACGAAGGGTGAAACGGCTGATGAGCTTGCCGGCTTTGCGCTGGCCATGCGCGAGGCAGCCACGCCCGTTCCGATTTCCGCCGCCATTGGCCCCATCGTTGACACCTGTGGCGCCGGCGGGGATGGCGCCCATACCTTCAACATTTCCACTGTGGCGGCCTTCGTGGTGGCGGGCTGCGGGGTCCGCGTGGCCAAGCACGGAAACCGCGCGGTTTCCAGCCGTTGCGGCAGCGCCGACGTGCTGGAGGTGCTGGGCATCCCCTTGATCGCTTCCCCCCAGTTCGCGGCGCGCGCCATTGACGAAGTGGGCATCGGTTTCCTCTTCGCGCCTGCCTTCCACCCGGCGGTGAAACATGTGATGCCCGCCCGCCTGGAATTGAAGATGCGCACGGCATTCAACCTGCTGGGACCCTTGGTCAACCCTGCTGGAGCCACCCATCAGGTGATTGGCGCCCCTGGCTTGCGCGAGGCACGCGTCATGGCCGACGCTCTCGCCCGCCTTCCCGTCGAGCGCGCCCTGGTGGTCCACGGCGATGATGGCCTGGATGAGGTCACCAGCACCGCCTCCACCACCGTTTTCACCGTCAACGGCTCCACCACTTCCGTGGAGGAACGTCGCTTCCACCCATCGGAGTTGGGGATTTCCCTAACCGATTCCACAGCACTGGCCGGTGGCGACGCTACCCGGAACGCTCAGATTCTGGTGGACATCCTAGCCGGTGAACGCGGCCCCCGTCGAGATATCGTCCTCTTGAACGCGGCCTTTGCCCTGTTTGCCGCCGACGCCGCCCCTGGTCTGGAAGCAGCGGTGCAACTGGCTGCGGACTGCCTGGATTCCGGCCGCGCCCTGGCCCGCCTCCGCAGCCTGCAGGAGTTCTGCGTCACCCATCCGTCAGCGGCTCTTTAGCTGCCACCCACCCTGTTTGTTCCGCGACAGGCTGCCCCGCTGCCCGGCGTCCCCGGTACAATTGGACCTGTCATGCTAGCCCAACTCACCGTCGCCGCCGCGCCCGTGGCCACCCTCCCCGGCGCGCTGGAGGACAACCTGGCCCTTCTCGACGCCGCCTGCGGGGAGGCCGTCGCGCAAGGCGCCCATCTCGTTCTGTTTCCTGAGCTTTCCCTCACCGGGTTCCTGCCCAACCATCCTCAAGGACCTCATGCCCCCTGGCTTGCCGACGCCCTTGCGGGAGCCTGGCGGATGGCGCTTCCCCTGGATTCGGCGCCCATCGACGCACTGCACCAGATGTCGCGGCGTCACAATGTCTTTCTGGCGCCGGGGCTTCTGGAGCATGCGGGCAACGTGCTGTACAACACGCATTTGCTGATTGGGGAAGGCCGCACCTGGGGCGTTTGGCGCAAGATGCACGTGCCGGTGTTCGAGACGCCCTTCTACAACGGGGGAGGGCCAGCGCCGGTGGTGGATACGCCACTCGGCCGCATTGGCGTGAATATCTGCTTTGACGCGTTTCTGCCTGAATCCACCCGCCTGCTGGCTGTCCAGAACGCGGAGATCGTCCTGTTTCCCTTCGCTGCGGATCCCTCGCCCGTGACGCCGGATGGTTGGTTCGCCTGGGCTAAGCCAGTGCTGCAGGCACGCTGCGCGGAGAACGCGGTCTTTGGAGTCGCCTGCAACTATCTGGGGGAGGTGAGCTTCGCCCGGGTCAGCCAGCGCTTCCCGGGTGGCAGCGCCGTTCTGAATCCCAACGGCTCCACGCTCTCAGGCCCGCATGCAGGGACGACGGTGGCGAACCTCTCACACGAAGCGCTGGTGGAAGCGCGTTCCGCATTCGAGTACACGTTTCGCTTCCGACGCCCCGAGTTGTATGGAAGCCTCGCCCGCTAGCCGCAGCACCATGGGGCGTTCCCGTTGAATCTCTACCGAGGGCGCGGGGCGACCCTATTCGCTTTGGCCCCGGCTGTAGCGCTCATACACCGCCGGAATGTTGGCATCCTTCTCGTCGCCGCTGTGAATCAGGATGCGGTAGCGGAAGCGAACGCTCTGTCCGGCGCTCAACTTCAGGCTGCCATCCAGCGTCTTGTTCCGCTCAAAGTCGCGGACGCCGAAGGGGTTCAGGCTGAATAGACCATAGTCTCGGGCATGCCAATAGGTGGGGTAGCGGGGATTCTCCGGGTGCTCCATCATGGCGATGCCCAGCTTTTCGCCATCCACGACGGCGCTGTAATCTACCCAGGGCGCGCGTTTGCCCCAGATGTCTTTGCCTTCCACACCGTTGGCGTTCACCATGCGTCCGGTGCGCTGCGGCGTCTTTGGCGCTTTCGGGTTGCCTGCCAATTCGAATTCCGGCGCGGTGCGCAATGCGAAGGTACCTTCCTTGGTGTCGCCGAAGTTCACTTCCCGCTTGGCAGTCAGCTTCAGGTCGATATCGATTGCGCGCTGCCCCGGCGCTTTGTGGAAGACCATGGTGCGATCCTCTTCCAGAAGCAGTTCGCCTTGCGGGCTCTTCCAGGCAAAGCGCGCGCGCAGGGATCCCTGGTTGGCGCCGCTTTTGGTCTCCTCCACCTGGATAAGCTCAATCAGGCCGAGGTTATCGCGTTTGTAGCTGGCCTCATTCGCCCAGAAGTCCACCCCGTTCACATCCCCGTGGGCATAGAACAGGCCGCGATGGTGTTGGTGGTCCTTCATTTCCCCTTCGCGCTCCGCCATGGGGTACATCCGGCTGACAATCTTGCCGGACGCCGCGCGCAAGGGGTGCAGGTAGGGCTTTGGCGACGCCAGATAGAGGTCACTTTCGTGCCTGCCGTCGATTGTGATGGAGACCTTGTCCCCGCTGTGCTTCACCGTCACCTGCGCCGCAAGCAGCACGGGCAGAAAAACGGCCATCAGTCCCAGACTCACACGTTGGATTCCAGTTGCCATCCGCATTCCAAACCGTCCTCTTCCATTTCCAGGGCAGCCACCGCGCCGCCCACGTGCAGCGACATGAGTCGGGACGGCGCTTTGGGCACTATTGTTACAGATATTGCCCCGCGCTGGCAGGGGGAATCGCGGAAGTTCATCCAGCCGCTGGCTGGAATGCAGGATTCCGCTGAGTGGGCAGCACGGCGCCCGTGCGTTTCCAGAAATCCAGGATCTCGTCGATGAGTTCCTCGCGCACTTCCGGATGCGCCTGCGCCAGGTCGTTGCGCTCGCCCAGGTCCTCTCGCAAGTTGTACAGTTCCACGGAGCGGTTGGTGGCAACCGCTTCCCGGCCGCCATCCAGTTGCCACTCCTCATGATACAGGTGTAGCTTCCAATCGCCCTTGCGCACCACCGTAACCGGACGGGTGCGGAAAATCGTATCCCGCGGTCGCAGCACCGGGTCATCCAGGTATCCGGGGAAATGCCAGAACAGCGCCTCGCGCTGGAGCTTGGCAGCGCCGCGAAGCAGGGGCAGCAGGCTTTCTCCGTCCAACACCTGGGCGGGCGCGGGTTTCCGTCCGGCAATTTCCAGGAATGTGGGGTAAAAGTCAACGTTGCTCACCGGCACATCACAGGTGGAGCCGGGCCTCGTTACGCCGGGCCAGCGCACCAGCATCGGCTCTCGAATGCCGCCCTCGTAGTAGCCGCCTTTGCTGCCGCGCAACGGCTCCTGGGAACTTTTCTGGGTGCCGCCGTTATCGGATGTAAACAGCACGACGGTGTTTTCTTCCAGGCCCAGTTCCTGCAGCTTGTCCAATACAATCCCCACGGTGGCGTCCAGGTCGAAAGTGCAGGCCGCGTAGAGCGGGTCGTGGTGCTGCTGGCCTTTCGGCTTCTCTTCGAACTTCTTCAGTGAAGCAGGTCGCGCCTCCAGGGCAGTATGGATGGCGTGATGGGCGATGTAGGCCAGAAAGGGGCGGTCTTTGTGGTGCTGAATGAAGTCACAGGCAGCGCGGGTAAGGGAGAAGGCGCCCTTGGGGTCATCGGGCTCCTCCCGCTTGCGATTGGGATTGGGATGGCGGGAGTCAACGTACTCGTCGAATCCCTGCTGTGACGGCTGGTGCCCGTCCCCAAAGCCAAGGTGCCATTTTCCGAAGAGGCCCGTGCGGTAGCCAGCCTGCTGGAGGGCTTCGGCAAAGGTTACGATCTCGGTGGCCAGTGACTCGCGGTTGGGCACCGGCTGCAGGCGCATCTCGTTCACCGGGCCGCGCTTGGTGCTCTGCACCGCGTACACCGCATGCCGGGGAGAATACCAACCCGACAGCATGCAGGCTCGGCTGGGGGCGCAGTTGGCCATGCTGGCATAGGCATTGCTGAAGGTGATTCCCTCACGCCGCAGCCGTTCCAGATGGGGCGTCTCCATGAAATCAGACCCATGGAAGGGCACATCGCGCCATCCCAGGTCATCGGCGAAGACAAAAACGAGATTGGGCGGGCGCTGTACGGCGCAGGAGCAGGACAGCATCCCCCCGGCGGCGACGGCGCTCCCAAGGCCCCGTAGGAAGTCGCGACGGCTTGTCTGAGTCCGGGGAGAGTCACTCCCGCGGTCGCACGCGCTTGCCGGGTGGGTGGACGGCGTCTCGGCCAATGGCTGGTGAGCTGAAAGGTGATTGGGGGGGAACATCGTCATCCTCGCTGGGCGGAGTCGCCGTCACTGGAGGCTGCGGCGCCGCAGCCGCACTCACTATACCGCTCGTCCCCCCCCCACCGGCCTGACACCCAGAACGAAAAAGGGCGTCGCCTTGTGCGGCGACGCCCTTTTCAGAAGGAATTCGATTCCCGAGTCAATTGCTTCTGCGGGTCCCGCGCCTGCGCGCTTTCGGCGCACACATCAGATCCGCCTTCGTTCCGGCAGCGCCCGAGAAGGCTAGGCCTTCGCGCTCTTGCGACGAGCGAGAGCGATCAGCGCCAGTCCAAGGCCACCCAGTGCAAGGGTGGAGGGCTCAGGGATCTCGCCACCGGGGCCGCCCGGGCCGCCGGGTCCACCACCACCGTTTTCGCCCGAAAGCGCGGTCACGGTGAAGTTGGACAGTGCCCAGCTCTCGTTGAAGGTTCCCTCGTTCTGCCAACCGGCCAACCAGATGGTCACCTGATTGTTGATGGTGGTCACCGGGACCGTGAAGGTGAAGTCGAAGATCGAGAACCCGTTCGCTGCCATGCTCTGCTGGTTGATGGCAGGGTCAGTGAAGAAGCCCTTGTCGGCCGGAGCGACGACGGTAGTGGGCGTTGCGGAACCGGTCCAGCCAGCGTTCGCCACCGTGGGGCAGGCAACCGAAGTGCTGCCAGCGCCAGTGGAGCAAGCCGTGGTGGGAGGAGCAAAGTTGCTGAAGCCGCCAGAGCTGACGCCAACCTGGAAATGATCCGGCCCCGCGGTGGTGCTGTTCCCGTTCCAGGAGTTGATCGCCCACAGTTGGAAGCTGATGGTGACCGAATTGAAGGTCGCGCCCATCGGCGTTCCGATGGTCACATAGACGCCCCGCGCGAAGCTGGCCAGAGGATTGGTGGTGCCGCTATCGGAGTTGCCGAAGGGGCCCAACAGGCCTTGCGTGGTTGACAAATCCTGCGAGGTCCAGTTGGTGGTGCTTGCCGCATACTGCGTAGGTCCTTCCAGGCCAACGCCGAAGCGATGGAAATTCGGGTTCGGAAGGAACGCGTCCGACGCGTCAAAATTCCAGGTGTGAGAAAAAACGGTGGTTGCGGAGAATGCAGGTAGTGCTAGGAAGCACAGAACCATTACAGCCACTACCGAAGTTGCAAAGCGCTTGATCATGGAAATTCGCCTGTCCTTAAAGTTCGTTCGCGGTCTTTGTGCGTGACCTCGCCCGCTTGAGGCTGACCCCGGCACTAGACTCTACCTGACCAAACTAACATGAAAGTTGTTGTAATTAAACGAGAAAGTCCCCTACTTAGGTACCTCTCCGTCCCCAGCAGAGAGTACTCGCCTTTCAGATTCTCGCGATTCTCTCGGCGAACACGCGTCCCTGGAACTGTCCAGTACGGGAACTCGGGACTTGGAATTATTGATAGAAAGTGATTAGTAATCGTAAAACCTGTTTCCAAATCAACAACTTGTTACTCAGGCCTGCAGGGTGAACGAAATCGCCTCCTCGCCGTTTCCGGCTCGGGAATTTCGCCGTAAAC
>JALOKO010000108.1 GCA_025456495.1 Bryobacterales bacterium
ACAGCCACCACAAACTCATACTTGCCCAGTCCGGTTGGGTAAGATCCCCGAAATTGGAAGCGTCCCCGAGAGGAAATCATGTCCTCCGCGCGAATCTGTTGGATGCTCTCCATGACGGGCATCGGCTGTGGATATCGCCGCCCCTCGTGGTCGTTCAGCGCCCTGGCGTAACTGCGGATTCTCACGCCACCGCCTTGCCGCAGGGGTTCAAACTGTACGTTGGCAAACAGGCGATGGTGCATCCTCAGGTCGTATCCCAGGCTCACACCCAAGGGTTTGATGATGCAATCCAGCTTCTGGTAAAACCCCACCTGTTCGCGCACGAGTTCTCCCAGGTGCTCAGCAACTATCGGCGGAGAGAGCGCAAACGCAACCAGGACGGTCAGCATCCGGCGAACCGCTTGCATACCCTCTCAACCTATCACGCAGGGCTGCGTCACCTCTATGTGGCTGACGGCATCTACTGTGGGGTGGCGCGGTGTCTGGTATCTCGTCCTGCGAAGTGATACGCTACAATCAACAATTCTCGGATGTGCAGGTTCCGCCCGTCTGCGCCGCGCCGTACAAAAGAAAGGTCCATGATGCTTCGTTGCACCCTCGCTCTCGCTTTGCTGCTGGCTACGCTGTTCCGTGTTGGCTTCGTCCAGGCCGGCCAGAATCAATCCCATGGACATGCGCATGGGCATTCGCATGGCGAATCCCGCAGTCACATGGACAAGCGCTTCACTGATCCGGAAGCCCTGGCCAGGTCCTTCGACAACCCCCAGCGCGCCGAATGGCAAATGCCAGACCGCGTGATTGCGGACCTCGGCCTGAAGCCCGGCCAGCGCGTTGCCGACATCGGCGCCGGCACCGGCTACTTCTCCGTCCGCCTGGCCCGCAGCGCCGCCAAGCCCAGCGTCTTCGCCGTCGATATTGAGGATGCCATGCTGGCCTACCTCTCCAAGCGCGCCGGCGAAGAAGGCCTCTCGAATGTGAAAACCGTGCTGGCCGCCACAGACGACCCCAAGCTCCCGGAGCCCATGGATGTTGTCCTGGTAGTGAACACCTACCATCACATCGCGGATCGTGTCCCCTACTTCCGCAAAGTCCACCAGGGTTTGCGCAAGGGCGGTACGCTGGCCATCGTCGATTGGAAGAAGGGCGCCCCCATGGGTCCCGCGGACGAGTACCGCTTCACACCGGAAGAGATTCGTCGGGAACTGGCCGAGGCAGGCTTCCAGCCCGTTGCCCAGCACGATTACCTGCCCAACCAGAACTACCTCGTTTTCCGCGCGCGCTAACGCGGTGGGCCTTTCGTCATCGTCCGGTCAGCGACGCTTCTGCCTGCGCGACACTAAGGGGAATGGCGCTTGCAACCATTTCCTCGCCCCGGCCCCGCACCGCTCTGGTGCTCTCAGCGGGAGCGATGTTCGGCGCCTATCAGGCTGGCGCATGGCAAACCCTGGAAGCCCGTTTCCAGCCCGATGTCATCATCGGCGCCAGCGTCGGCAGCCTGAACGGCTGGGCGATCGCCGGTGGAATGTCCGCCCGCTCCCTGGCCGATCGGTGGCTTACTCTCGTCGAAGCCTCCCGCATCCGGCCCCGATTTCCCCGCCGTCCTCTCGACGGCTTCGTCGATGCCCGCTATCTGCAGGGTTGGATTCAGGATCTTCACCTCAGCCTGCAGCCGCGTTGCGAATTCGCCCTCGTCATGACGCGCCTGTTCCCCATGCGACCAGAGTTGGTGCGTTGGCCCGCCGTCAGTTGGCAGCACCTGGCCAACAGTTGCGCCATGCCCTTCCTGTTCCCGCACTACCCGCTGGACGGCGCGCTCTACACCGACGGTGGCCTGTTGCAAGCGCTCCCCCTATGGGCCGCACAGCACCTGCACTGCCAGCGCGTGATCGCCGTCAACGTGCTGCCAACAGTTCCCTTCTGGGGAGGGAACATCGTCAAGCGCCTGCTGCGCCAGTATAGTGGGGCTGCTACGCCGCCTCGATACACACCCGCCAACCAAGTGGATGCGCAGGTCCTGCTGATCGAACCGCGGGTCCCTCTGGGCAAGGTACGCGATTTCCTGGTGTGGAATCGCTCAAATGCGGAACGTTGGATCGCGCAAGGCCGGGACGACGCCCAACAGGCCCTGGAGCATTGCCCGTTCCCCATCGACGCCATCCCCTGCGATGCCTCCTCAGCCTGATGTCCGCCCACGCTCAGCCTGATGCCCACCGCTGATCCCAGCGATTGTTCGCAGTTCAGCCAGCCCGCCGCGCTACAGTAAAGGAGATGCGACGCACTTCTTTTCTCACTCTACTCTTCGTTCTTTTTGCCAGCGCCACCTTCGCCCAAAGTGGCAACTCCGCGGGCGACGCCAGCCAGTTCCTGGGCCGCTGGGACTTCACGGTCACGCCGCCCTCGGGCTCGCCCTATCCGCAGTGGATGGAACTCACCCAAACCGATGGCGTACTCGCCGGACGCGTGCAACCGCGTGGCGGTGGGTGGGTGAAGATCCAAGGCGCCCGCATGGAAGCAGGCAAGCTGTTGGTATCCATCTATGCCGCCACGGATCGTCGTCCCGCCATCGGCTGGGAACTCACCAAGACGGCCGCCGACCGCATGGAAGGCGTCGAAAAGCGGGGCGACTCCGAAGGACCAAAGCTTGTCGGCGTGCGTGCCCCCAAACTGGACCGCCCCATGCCCAAGGCCTGGACCGCGCCCCGGCCTATCTTTAACGGCAAGGACCTCACTGGTTGGGAACCCATCGGCAACGTCAGTAACAACAAGTGGATCGCCCGCGACGGCGAACTGGTGAACAACAACCCTCCGGTGGAGGGGCGACGCGGCCCCGGAGCGGCCAACCTGAAGACCACGGAGAAGTTCCAGGACTTCAAGTTACACATTGAGGTAAACTGCCCAGAGCACGGAAACAGCGGCATTTATCTGCGTGGCCGCTACGAAATCCAGATCGGCACCGAGGGCGGTCGCCTACCCGACCATGAGATGGGCGCCGTCTACAGCCACTACCCCCCGCCGGCCGATGCGGAGCTCGGTCTGGGTAAGTGGACTACCTTCGACATCACGTTCGTGGGACGCCGCGTTACCGTCATCCGCGACGGCAAGGTCTACCACGACAACGTGGAAATCCCCGGCCCCACCGGCGGCGCACTCGATAGCAACGAAGCCGAACCCGGTCCCTTCTTCCTCCAGGGCGACCACCACGGCGTCATCCGCTATCGCAACATCACTGTCTCGGTGCCCAAGCAGTAGCCGAACGGAAACCTGCGGGCAATGGCGGCGGGCAATGCGTCCGCCGCCCATCGCCTACACCATCGCCTACACCATCGCCATGCCGCCGTTCACGCTAATCGTCTGCCCGGTGATATAGCTGGCGGCGTCGCTAGCCAGGAAGCTCACTGCCGCCGCCACGTCCGCGGCGCTGCCGAAGCGCTTGGCCGGAATCAACGCCAGCAACTTCTCCTTGATCTGGTCGTTCAGCACCGCCGTCATGTCGGTCTCAATGAAGCCCGGAGCCACCGCATTCACGGTCACGTTGCGCGACGCCAGCTCCAGCGCCAACGTCTTCGTCAGCCCGATCAGCCCCGCCTTCGACGCCACGTAGTTCGCCTGCCCCGCGTTGCCCATCTGCGCCACCACCGAACTGATGTTGACGATGCGGCCCCACCGTTTGCGAATCATCGGCTGCATCAGCACTTGCGTCACCAGAAAGGTGCTGGTGAGGTTCACCCGCAGCACCTCTTCCCAGTCCTCCAGCTTCAATCGCATGGCCAGCATGTCCCGCGTGATGCCGGCATTGTTCACCAGCACGTCCACGGTTCCCACTTCGCTCAGCACCTGCTTCAACGCCGGCTCAATGGACGCCGTATTCGCCAGGTCCAGCGCCAGCACTGTCGCCTCGCCGCCCGCTGCCCGGATCTCCTGGGCTACCTCCTCCAGTTTCTCCACCTGCCGCGCCGCCAGCACCACCTTGTGCCCCGCAGCCGCCAGTTGCTGCGCACATACCCGTCCTATGCCCCGGCTTGCGCCCGTCACCAATGCGATTCGTTGTTCCAACTGCGTTGCTCCGTTTCCGCGCTGGCCGTCATTGACCAGGGCCTATCCATCCTCAATCCAAGGCGCATGCGCACCAAATGAATCATCATAGTAGATGCGTCGGGACGATCCCAGCCTCTTTGGCCAAACGGCTTCCCCTGCGCGCGGCCAACTGGCCGGAAACACGCGATTTCATTCGCCGCAAACAAACCATCTCATTCGCCGAAAACACGCCATGCCATACGACGATTTGCAGGATTTTGTCCGCGCCCTCGACAAGAAGAAGGAACTCAAGCGTATCCCCTTTGAGGTGGATCCGCACTTGGAAATCACTGAGTTCGCTGACCGCGCCGCCAAGCAGGGCGGCCCCGCGCTGCTCTTTGAAAAGCCTAAGGGCAGCGCCATTCCCCTGCTGATTAACGCCTTCGCCAGCGACCGCCGCATGGCTCTCGCCCTGGGCGTGGACTCCCTGGACGAAATCGCCCAACGCATCACCGATCTGAAGGAACTCAAGAAGCCCGAGGGCTTCATGGGCGCCATCAAGATGCTGCCAAAGCTGGGCGAACTGTCCAATATCTTCCCCAAGACTGTCTCCGATGGCGCCTGCAAGGAAGTCATCCTACGAGAGGGCGAATTCTCCCTGGACGCCTTCCCCATTCTGCATTGCTGGCCCCAGGACGGCGGCCGCTACATCACCCTCCCCCTGGTCTTTTCCCGCAGCCTGCGCACCGGCAAGCCCAACTGCGGCATGTACCGCATGCAGGTCTTCGATTCCAAAACCTGCGGCATGCACTGGCAAACCCACAAGCAGGGCGCTGACCATTATCGCCAGCTCAAGGCCCAGGGCAAAGAGATGCGGATGCCCATCTCCGTCGCCATTGGCGCTGACCCCACGGTCACCTTCAGCGCCATCGCGCCCCTCCCGCCCGACATCGACGAGATGATGTTCGCCGGCTTTTTGCGGAACGAACCCGTCCGCATGGTGAAGAGCGAAACCAACGATCACCTGGTTCCCGCCGACGCCGAAATCGTCCTTGAGGGCTACGTCGAACTGGGAGAGCTACGCCGTGAAGGTCCCTTCGGTGACCACACCGGCTTCTACAGTCTGGACGACGACTATCCCGTCTTCCATGTCACCTGCGTCACCCACCGCAAGAATCCGCTCTACGCCGCCACCATCGTCGGGCCACCTCCCATGGAAGACTTCTGGATGGGCAAGGCCGTCGAGCGCATCTTTTTGCCCCTCATGAAGCTGCAACTGCCCGAGGTTGTGGATATTTGCATGCCCCCTGAAGGCGTCTTCCACAACCTCATTCTGGTGTCCATCCGCAAGGCCTACCCCGGCCATGCCCGCAAGGTGATGCACTCCATCTGGGGCACCGGGCAGGCCATGTTCTCGAAGTGCATCGTGGTGGTGGACGACGATGTCAATGTCCAGTCCGTCAGCGAAGTGGCCTGGAAAGCCCTCAACAACATTGACCCCCAACGCGACATCGAGATGGTGATGGGCCCCGTGGATTCACTCGACCATGCCAGCCGTCTGCCCAACTACGGCTCGAAAATGGGCGTCGACGCAACCCGCAAGTGGCCCGAGGAAGGCTTCACCCGCCGTTGGCCGGATGTCATCCGCATGCCCAACGAGGTGAGGCAGCGCGTGGACGCTCTTTGGAAGAAGGCCGGGCTGTAGATTTCCTATCCGTTTGGATAAGTAAGCAGCGCGGAACCAACGGAAGCCTGTCTCCATTTCCATTAAGCGCCTTAGAATCAATGCGTTCCGTGATACCCGGGGCGGAGTGTTGCGTTTCTGCCGACAGGAATCTGGCGACGCAATCCGCGCCCCTCGGGCGGGGTTTGTGTGCCTGCTGGTCCGGCGGGAAGCCCTTCCCTGGTTGCGGGTTTCGGGAAGACAGCCAACAGGCGCGCCCTCACCTTAGGGATTCCATCAAGCACACCATGCCATCTCCGCCAGCCCTATCCGGCCAGCGCGATTCCTGCTGGCGCGGACGGCATCCGAGACCAGGCAACTCCTGTCGCAAAGCAGGTTACGACTGTGTTAGTATCGCACCAGGAAAACTGACAAAGTCATCCGAATTCGTTCGAAGGAGTCAAATCAGGTGAAGGTTTACGACAGCAATCACATCCGCAACGTCGCCCTTTTGGGCCACTCCCAAAGTGGCAAGACGACGCTGACGGCGGGCATTCTCTATGCGACTGGCGTCACCAACCGGCTGACGCGCGCCGACGAAGGGAACACGCTAACGGATTATGACGAGGAGGAGATCCAAAGGAAGATGTCAATCTCCACGGGCCTCGCCGCTGCTGAGTACAACAATCACAAGTTCAACATTCTGGACACGCCGGGCAATCCGCTGTTCGTCAACGACGCTAAGAGCGCGCTGGTGGCCGCCGACTGCGCATTGCTGCTGGTGGACGGCGTCGATGGCGTGCAACCGCAAACAGAACGCTTCTTCGGTTTCACTGGCGAGTTCCAGTTGCCCACCGGCTTTGTGGTGAACAAGCTAGACAAGGAACGCGCCAATTTCGACCGATCCTTGGAGCAACTGCACGAGATCTTTGGCCGCGAAGCTGTGGCCGTCCAGATGCCCATCGGTAGCGAGCGCGACTTCAAGGGCGTCATTGACCTCATCTGCATGCGTGCCTATCTGTACGAGCCCAATGGCAACGGTCAGGGGAAGCTCGGTGAAATACCCGCCGAGTTGCTGCCTCGCGCCGAGGAACTGCACGAGGCCATTGTGGAGATGGTGGCCGAAGGGGACGAGGAACTCATGGAGGAGTTCTTTGAAGCGGGCACCGTCTGCGCAGAGCACCTCATTGTCGGGCTGCGGGAAGCCATTCATGCCCGGAAGCTATTCCCCGTGATGTGCGCAGCGGCTCATCCGAACATTGGAACTACGGAAGTGCTTGCCGTGGTGGGCGAGTACATGCCCTCCCCCTGCCAGCGTTCCGCCGCAAGCCTACTGGTGCATGGTGACGCGGCCACCCGGCCCGTTCGCGACGATCAACCACCGGCTGTGTTCGTCTTCAAGACACTCGCTGACGTGTTCGCGGGCCGCATTACCTGCTTCAAGCTGATGAGTGGCGTTCTGAAGAACGACCAACACCTCTTTAATCAACAAAGCAGCACCGACGAGCGCTTTTCCCACTTGAGTTCCATCACTGGCAAGACCCTGTCGGAGGTGTCGGAACTCCATGCTGGCGACATCGGCGCCGTGGCCAAGCTGCGCGACACCTTGACGGGACATACTCTTGCCGAAAAGAACGCTGGCGTTGTCTATCCCACGGTGAAACTGCCGGAGCCCTCAATCGCCTTTGCCGTGGAGGCACAGAGCCGTCAGGACGAAGACCGCATGGGGAACGCCATCCATCGCATTCTGGAGGAAGACCCCTGCCTGCGCTTCTATCGTGATCCCCAAACCCAGCAGTTCCTGCTTGCCGGCGCAGGCCAGCCGCACGTGGAAATTGTGGTTAGCAAGATGGCCAAGCGCTACAACGTCAACCTGACCTTGAAGGAACCCCAGGTGCCCTACCGGGAGACCATTCGCGGTTCGGCCGATGTCCAGGGACGCCACAAGAAGCAGACCGGAGGCCACGGCCAGTTTGGCGATTGCAAGATCCGCATGGAGCCACTGGAGCGCGGCAAGCAGTTTGAGTTCACCAACGACATCTTTGGCGGGGCGATCCCAAGAACCTATGTGCCCGCCGTGGAGAAGGGCATTCTGGAGGCGGCGGCACAGGGATATCTGGCCGGGTTCCCCGTAGTGGACTTCAAGGTGAGCCTGTACGACGGCAGCTACCACGACGTCGACAGCTCAGAAATGGCTTTCAAGCTTGCCGGTCGCAAAGCCTTCAAGGCAGCCATGGCCGTAGCGAAACCGGCCTTGCTGGAACCCATCATGAGTGTCACCATTACCTCTCCCCAGGAGTATGCGGGCGACATCATGGGAGACCTGAACAGTCGCCGCGGTCGCGTCTCGGGGATGGACATCAAGGGGAACAGCCAGGTCATCAATGCCGCGGTGCCAATGGCGGAGATGGCTATTACGGTGGCAGCAAGGAGGCCCGAAAAATAAATGGCAAAACGTATTATGGATATGTATTGCCATTGGGTAATTATGATGAAGACAAAGGCGGTCCCTTGTTTTTTGAACAATACACGTTTCAGGGAATTGATCCAAATGGCCTGACGGATTCATTGGGTAACGATTATTTTATTCAGGGGAAACATCATACACTCATCAACCGTGCTTACTGCATGGAAAATCCAAAACAGTTTAAAGGATATTCTGATAAATGCTGGGGATTAACAGCAGGTGATTCTTATAAAGGATATGTTGCTCACAGTCCGCAAAACGACAGAGGCGTAATTCAGCCAACAGCTGCTATTTCATCGATGCCATATACGCCAAAAGAAAGTATGGAAGTCTTGCGATACTTCTACTATGATTTGGGAAATAAGATATGGAGCAAGTATGGTTTTGTGGATGGTTTCAGTATTCATCATAACTGGTATGCAAAAAGTCATCTGGCAATTGATCAGGGGCCTATTGTAGTAATGATTGAGAATTACCGAAGCGGACTGCTCTGGAAATTATTTATGAATATTCCTGATATTCAAAATGGTTTAAAACGCTTAGGCTTTAAAAGTCCATATGTAAAATGAAACGCCGATTGATTTTACATATCACTCTTTTGTTTTTATTGCAAACTACTGCATTTACGCAAACCAGTGCTGTGGTGATGACATATAATATCCGTTTGAATGTGCAATCTGATGGTGAAAACTGGTGGGAGAACAGGAAGGATAAGGTTGCTGCGCTGATGAATTATTATGAAGCCGATTTTATAGGGGCGCAGGAGGTGCAACATGAGCAATTAGAATACTTATTAAAAACGCTCACGCATTACAGTTCTATTGGCGTAGGTCGTGATGATGGTAAAACCGCAGGTGAGTATTCTTGTATTTTGTACAACAATAAAATTTATAAACCGGTTGAGCAATCAACGTTCTGGCTTTCACAAACACCAGACAAAGTTTCT
>JALOKO010000109.1 GCA_025456495.1 Bryobacterales bacterium
ATCCGGTCACGGTCAGTGATGTTCACCCTGAACCGGCTGCCGGACGAGGAAGTGGAGGCGCTGCTGGTGGCGCGTGGCATGGAGGCGGGCGAAGCCCGTGAGCGCGCACGGTTGGCCATGGGCTGTCCGGGAAAGGCCGTGGAGCTTGACCTGGAAGCGCACCGCAGGCGGGCGGTGGCTATGCTAACGCTGCTGGAAGTGGCCGCCGGCCGCAAGCCCTTCGCCGAATGGGTGCGGCACGGCGAGACCACCGTGGCCAAGAAAACTGAGCGTGTAGAGGATTACCTGGAAACCCTGTTGGCGCTGCTGCAGGATATGGTGCATGCGCGCGCCGGGGGGCCGTTACGACGCTTTCCAGAGTACCGGGACGCGCTGCAATCCATGGCGGAGAAGGTGGAACTGGGCTGGATTCGGCGAGCTTCGGCCAAGGTTGACGAGATCAGCCGCTTCCAGCGACGCAGCGCCCAACGGAGCCCGGCCTTCGACGACTTCGTGATGGAACTGCAGCAATCGGGTCTTGCCCGGCGATAGACGGTGTGCTACAACTACGGAAAGCCAACCGGGATGTCCGAATACCCGGAACCAGCCGCTGGAATGTCGGCAAGTGCCATCGAAGGCCTTACTTTTCATCGAAGTGTGACGGAACAAGACCTTGCTAACCGCCAACCGAAAACTCATCCGCCCGTCCTTACAGGACTTAACCGAACACAACGCGCAGACCAACGGCAAACCAAGCCAAGGGTCAGGCACTGGGGGGGCCAGTTCCAAAAAGAATGTCCCCCAGGAACACACCAACGCGGAGAACTACTACTACGTCAAGCAGATGCAGTCACGCACCCCAATGGTGGTGGTGATGAGTGACGGCGAGACGGTGCGTGGTGTGGTGGAGTGGTACGACCGCAACTGCATTAAGGTGAACCGGGACGACGCGCCCAATCTGCTGATCTACAAGAGCCACATCAAGTACCTGTACAAGCAGGAAGATGAGATGGACTAGGCAGGCTGATTCGGGGCGTCACCGGCAGACTTCAGCCGGTTCTTCCTCCGCTGCGCCAAGCGATACTCGCGGCGACTGCCCGCTTCCTCAAAGCGGCGCTGCTGCTCTTCCGTCTCCGGGATGACGGGCGCCACCGGAACAGGTTTGCCTTGTGCATCGATGGCCACAAAGGTGAGGTAGGCCGAGGTGGTGTGCTTCACTTCGCCGGTCATCACATCCTCCACCAGCACTTTGACTCCCACCTCCATGGAGGTATTGAACACGCGATTCACACTGGATTTCAGGGTGATGAGGTGATTCATGTGGACGGGGTGAAGGAAGTTGACGGAATCGGCGGAGGCGGTAACCACGGGGCAGCGGGCGTGCTTCATGGCGGCCAGGGCGCCGCAGATATCCACCAGGTGCATCACCTTCCCACCCAGCAGAAATCCCCAGTTATTGGCGTCGCCAGGCAGGGCCAGTTCGGCCAGCATTGATTCGGACGCGCTTACCGGACGGGGACTGAGGTCCAGTTGGGCCGGTTGGCCGGAGGCAAGGACAGGACGAAGCGAAGGGTTGGTTTCCATGGTGGGAGCCTAGCCCTTAGGATAGCCCAGGCCCAGCCTGTTCCCACGTTGCTGGCGATCCGGTCTCGGGTTGCCGGCGATCCGGTCTCGCGTTGCTGGCATGCACACATCGCGCCCCATGTTCGCGGATGCTGGTATGCTGACGGTCACAATCAACAACACAAACGGAGGGGCAGCCGTGCGGACAAATCGGCGAGGATTCCTGGTGGGTGCGGCAGTTGCAGGCGGCCTCGCCGCGGGAACGGCGAAGGCGCGGGCGCAGGCGGACGAAGGGAAGTTGCGGCTGGCGGTAGCGGGACTGGTCCACGGACACGCGCGGGGCTTTCTGAATGCCCTGGTGAAACGCGCGGACGTGGAAGTGGTGGGAATTTCCGAGCAGCAATCCGACGTGCTGGCCAGCTACGGCGAGCGCTTCTCCATCCCCGCGGTGCGTCGTTTTCGAGACGCCGCCACGATGGTGGCGCAGGCGAAGCCCCAGGCAGTGGCCGCCTTTGGAAGCACGTTTGACCATCCCGAGGTGGTGGAGCTTTGCGCCATGCACAAGCTGCCGGTGATGATGGAAAAGCCGTTGGCGGTGAGCCTTGAGCATGCCCGACGCATCCGCCGGGCGGCCGAATCCAGTGGTATCGCGGTGATGGTGAACTACGAAACCACCTGGTATCGTAGCCATGCGGCGCAATGGAATCTCATCAAGCAGCAGACCGCCTGCGGACAGATTCGCAAAATGGTGGCGATGGATGGCCACGCGGGACCCAAAGAGATTGGGGTGGGTCCGGAATTCTTCGCATGGCTTACTGACCCTGTCCGGAATGGCGCCGGGGCGCTGTTTGACTTCGGTTGCTATGGCGCCAATCTGATGACCTGGCTGATGGACAACCAACGTCCGTTGGGGGTAACCGCAAGGACGCTGACCGCCAAGCCGCACATCTACTCCAAGGTGGACGACGAGGCCACCATCCTGTTGGATTATCCGCGCGCGCAGGGAATCGTCCAGGCAAGCTGGAACTGGCCTTATAACCGCAAGGACTTCGAGGTGTACGGCGCCAGCGGATATGCGCACGCCATTGGGGGCAACACGCTGCGGGTGCGTCTCACCGGGGAGCGGCAGGAATCCACTCCAAAGCTGGCTGAGTTGCCAGAGGCCCAACGAGACGCGGTGTCGCACCTGGCGGCCATTGTCCGAGGGCAGGTGAAACCGAACGGGCTGTCGTCGCTGGAGAACAACCTGATCGCCACAGAGATCCTGGTGGCGGCACGGGAGTCGGCCGCCACGGGTCGTATGGTGGTGCTTGGCTGAAGTCGGCACGCCCCGGGACGCTAGGCCGAGAGGCCGCTACGCCGGGAGGCGGGGCAGGCGGCGTTCCGCGATTATTGCGCGGAGCCGGGCCGCCAACTGGCCCTGCACCTGCGTGTGTGCGCCCTGCTCCCGCGCGAGGTTGCGCATCTCACGGGGATCGGTGGCGTAGTCGTACAGCTCTTCTCCTTCGCGTCCCTCGTCCCACATTGAGTAGCGAAACCGCTCAGTTCGCAGCGAGTAGCCGTCAACGAAACGCTTCTCGTTGCCGCGTCGGACTTGGGTGATGGCCGGACGATCCCAGGGAGAACTCGGATTCCGCAGCAGCGGCTCCAGCGATGCGCCTTGCAGGTGACCGGGCAGGGTGAGTCCGCAGACGGAAGCCAAGGTGGGATAGAGATCCAGTGCTTCCACGGTGCGTCCGCAGGCTTTGCCTTTGGCCGCGACGCCAGCGCCGCCGATCAGCATGGGATGGCGCGCGGACGGCTCCCAGAGAGATTGCTTCATCCACTGCCCATGCTCACCCAGGTTGTAGCCGTGGTCGCTCCAGAACACAACGGTGGTGCGCTCCGCCAGGCCAAGTCGATCCAGGGCGTTCAGCAGGCGACCCACATTGGCGTCGGTGAACGCGATGGAGGCGTAGTAGGCACGGCGCACTTCCCGCATCTGATGTTCGTTCAGGTCCCAGTTGGGCGGGGTAGTGAAATAGGCCCACTTCGGGCCGATCTCCTGCTCCACGGGGTGATACGGAACCGTGCCCACGCTTTCCAGGGGGTATTGATCGAAGTACTTTGAGGGCGCGATGAACGGGCAGTGCGGACGATAAAACCCGGCGCCCAAAAAGAAGGGCTCGTTGCGATGCTTGTCCATGAGGGCGATGGTTTCCTCGGCCACCATCCCATCGGTGTGTTCCTCGTCGCGGGCAGGTGAGGCATAGAAGCTCAGCGACGAGCCAATGCCCCGCTGCGGGGTGTAATTGGTGAGCACCGACTCCTCTTGGATGTCGATGCCCTTGGGGTTCACCACCTGGTTCCAACTGGCCTTGTCGTCCAGCCCGTCGGTGCCAATCTGGCCGGGGTTGCCGTAGTGATAGATCTTGCCTACACGGGCGGCGAAGTAGCCGTTCTGGTGGAAGTGCTGCGAGAGCGTAACGACGTTCGGGATGGTGTCGCGGAAGTGCGTTCGCAGTTCGTACACCCGGGTGGAGTCAGGGGACAGGCCGGTCATGAGGGAAGTGCGCGACGGGCTGCACAGCGGCAGTTGACAGTAGGCACGATCAAAGCGCACGCCAGCAGCGGCAATCCGATCGATGTTCGGCGTCTTCACCAGCGGATGGCCATAGCAACTGAGATCGTTGTTCAGGTCGTCGGTGGAGATGAACAGGACGTTCCGGCGCTGGGCGCGCTGGGCCTGAATGAAGGGGGCGGCAGCAAGTGCAGCCAGCATCGAACGACGTGAGTGGATGGCCATCAGTACTCCTGTTGCGAACGGGATGCGCGCATTGATTGATATCAGACTCCGAAATGCCCACGCAACCTCGGCGATGCGCGACACTGGTAACCGGCAATGCGACGAACACGCGGCAGCTTATACTTTACGGCGGGCTATCTGTACTTTGGAGGCGCTGGCTTTCTGCTGGCGCCCCAGGCGATGTTGATGATCTTCCTTGCCGAGGGAATCTACAGTATGGTGACCCTGCGTCTGCTGGGCGCGGTGATGCTGGGAATGGCGATGCTGGTTTCGGCCATCATTGAGCAGGCGACGGCCAGCCTGTACCGGCAGGTGTGGCTGGCGACAATTCCCATGGTGGCGGCACTTGGCTATGTGTACTACGATTCGTTGGACCGGATGTGGGCTCTGCTGCTGACTCTGGTGGCCGCGGGCAGCTTCTCCACGTGGCTGTGCCTGCATTTGGATGGCCGCACGGCGGAAAGGAAGGAACCATGACAGCGGGCGGGCCAAAGGCAAGCGGTGGAAATGTGTGGCTCACCATGGCGTCGCTGGTGGTGATTGTGGCGGGCTTGCGCGCGGCCGAGACGGTGGTGGTGCCTCTGCTGGTTGCCATCTTCCTGGCGGTCATCAGCTTCCCGCTGGTGGATTGGCTGTGCGCCCGGCGCATTCCGCTGGTGGTGGCCGTGACCCTGGTGCTGCTGCTGGCGGTGCTGATGTTGGGGGGCCTGGGCCTGGTGGTAAGCCAGAGCGTGCAGAGCTTCACGGCGAACCTGCCCGGCTACGAAGCCAAGCTCACCGCGCAGGTGAGTTTGCTGCGTGACTGGCTTACCGCGCGGGGACTTGAGGGGCCGCTGCCACCGGCAAACGAATTGGTGGATGCCTCCGCCATCCTGAACATGACCGGGACCCTGGTGACCGGGTTGGGCCTGCTGCTCACCAATGCGGTGCTGATTCTGCTGTGCTATGTGTTTCTGTTGCTGGAGGCGCACAGCCTCCCCCTACGTTTACGCAAGGCGTTTGGCGAAGGCAGCAATACCATGCACGACCTGTCCCAGATGGCCAGCAAGATGAAGCATTATCTCGCCCTCAAGGCCCTGATGAGCGTTGGCACGGGCCTGCCCGTCTGGCTGTTCCTGTGGGTGATGGGGGTGGATTATCCGGTGTTGTGGGGGCTGCTGGCTTTTCTGCTGAACTTCATTCCGAACATCGGATCGGTGGTGGCGGCGGTACCGCCCGCCTTGCTGGCCTTGGTGCAGTTCGGACCCGTTACGGCACTGGTGGTGGCCGGGTTTTTCGTCCTCATCAACACCGTGATGGGTAACATCGTGGAGCCGCGGGTGATGGGTGAGGGGCTGGGACTCTCCACCTTCATCGTGTTTGTGGCCCTCGTGTTCTGGGGATGGGCGTTGGGCACAGTGGGCATGTTCCTGGCAATTCCGCTGACGATCATGGTGCAGATCGTGCTGGCCAGCGGACAGGGGACGCGCCGGTTCGCCATCCTGCTGGGAGGCGATCTCGACAAGCACCCGGAACTGACCGCGGCGGAAGATGGGCAGCAAAGCTAAGCGACAAGCAAAGCGAAGCGACAGCAAAGCGAGGCGACCTTGCAATCCGGGAACGGTTGGCATATTGTGGACGGTTTCCGCGCCTCTCTTCTATGGATACCGCTGCTAGCCTTCGCCCCGACGATGTCGCTGCTCGAACCGACATGCTGTACGAGTTCGACCGCGAACCGGTGCATCCCAGCCGCCTGCACAGTAACTCCCGTTTCGCGGGCTTGCTGGCCGGCGAGCACGTGGCTGCCACGGAGTTTGTGATTGGCGCGTTCTTCGTCCTGCACGGGGTGACCGCGCGCGACCTGTTTCTGGGCCTGCTGGTGGGGAACCTGCTGGCAGTGCTGTCGTGGGCTTTCCTGTGCGCACCCATCGCCACCCAAACGCGGCTGACCCTGTACTGGTATTTGCGACGGATTGCGGGGCCGGGCGTGACCGCCATTTACAACGTTGCCAACGCCTTCCTGTTCTGCATCCTGGCGGGGGCAATGATCTCAGTATCGGCAACTGCCATCGGGCTGGCCTTCGGCATCCCCGGCCCGCAGTTGACCGATATCTATCCCAATAGCGTGGGCTGGGTACTGCTGACCGGGGCCATTGGGATGGCGTTCACGCTCATCGCCATTCTGGGCTTCGAGAAGGTGGGGCAGTTCGCCGAACTCTGCAGCCCCTGGATCTTCGCCGTGTTCCTGGCGGGTGCGCTGGCGATGCTACCCAAGCTGGGGGTGGCGCCGGATTTTTCCAATTTCTGGGAAGTGGCCAGCACGCGCATTTGGACCGGGACTCCCACGCCCGGGCAGGAACCGTTCCACTTCTGGCACATCGCCTTTTTTGCCTGGTTCGCAAATCTGGCCATGCACGTGGGCCTGTCCGACATGGCGCTGTTCCGCTACGCCAAGAACTGGAAGACGGGCTGCTATTCCGCATTCGGCATGTTCCCCGGGCATTTCCTGGCTTGGATCTGCAGCGGGATTATGGTGGCGGCGGTGGACCGGGAAATGAATCCAGGACTGATGGCCTACACGGCAGTGGGCGTGGCGGGCGCGGTGGCCGTGGCCATTGCCGGATGGACCACCGCAAACCCGACGCTCTACCGGGCCGGGCTGGCATTGCAGGTGGTCACACCCAACTGGCCCCGCTGGCGGATTACCTTGCTGGCGGGCGCGGCCACCACGGTGGTTGCCTGCTTCCCGGTAGTGTTTCTGAAGTTGCTGGACTATGTGGCGATCTACGGTTTGCTGCTGATGCCGATTGGCGCCGTTGTGGTGGCTGAACACTGGATCCTGCCCCGGCTGGGCATTCCGCAGTTCGATGCCGAACGCCGCAAGCAAATGTTGAGCTGGCCCGTCCTGCTGGTGTGGGTGGGGACACTGGCGCTGTGCGCGGTGATGCCCATCCATTTGTACTTCCGGTGGCTGCCCGGGTACTTCGTGGCGCTGGCAAGCTATGTGCTGATTCAGAGGGTCAGGAGCCGCAAAAGCTGATGATGCTGTTGAACGTGGCCTCCGCGGCGGCGCTGGCCGGTTGCCTGGGAAGTGCGCTCATGGTGTTCGCCGGCTCACTTGACGAACAAAGCTATAAGAGCGTTTTCTTGCTTTGCTCAGTGGCTTGGTTTGTTCTATCGGGTCTGCGGATCTATCGGCCATCGCGGCCACCATCGGCGTAACCATCGACGGGTCCAGGGGCTCCTGCTGGTGCGCCAGGGGCCGATACAGTTGCCCTTCCACCAGGGATTCCAGTCGCGGATCCTGTGGATAGGGGTGGCCCTTGTAGTGCCGGAAGCCCTCCCCGATACGGATACCGGCAAGGGCGCCGCGGGCGCGGGTCCACTTCTGCATATTCGAGACGTAATTCTCAAGACCGTGCCGGATGCGTAGCCATTCGCGCTGGCTTTTGTGCTCCATCAGCATCGCAATCTTGAGGTCGAAGGTCTTTTCGATATCCACGACGAAATGGGGGATGATTTCGGTCCCGTTGCGGTCTACGCCGCCTATGGGATCCATGAAATAGAGAGCGGGGATCTCCGCCAGGGGCATGGCTGCATCGGCCTCCCCGGTGGAGTAATTCGGCAGGGCAGCGGAGAAGCAGGCATCGCGGACCAGCAGCGCCGTGGCCTCATGGTCTGCCATGTAGTCCTCCGGCGAGGAGGTAATGACAATGGTGGGACGAACGGCGCGCAGGAATTCCGTGACGCGCTGGCGCGAGGGATGGTCACTGAAGACGGCCATGTCCCGGAAACCGAGATAGAAATAGCGCGCTTGGATGAGAGCGGCGGAGTTGGCTGCTTCCTGGGCGCGGATGCGGGCGATTTCAGCGGCCTCGTGGTTCACGGTGCCGCAATCACCGGCGGTCATGGTGGCCAGGATCACGCGGTAACCGGCACGTGCCAGCGACGCCAGGGTGCCCGCGGCCAGGAACTCAATGTCATCGGGATGCGCATGGATCGCCAGGATGGTGTGTTCCATAAAACAAGCAGCGTACTAGACGTTCTGGGCCTCACCGTTATCGTAGCAGGGACTCCTGGGATTGCAAGCGCAGGCAGGACGGATTTACTGTAAAAATCCACGCCGCCCTGAGAACTGCGCAAAAGTCCTGCGCCGCGAACCGCGCGACCGGCCTGCGCCGCGAACCGCGCGACCGTCCTGCGCCGCGAACCGCGCGACCGGCCTGCGCCGCGAACCGCGCGACCGGCCGCAAGGGGGGGATTGCGTTTGGCTGGTAAAATGAAAAGGTGATGATTTCCATCGTCATCCCTATCCACAATGAAGAGGCGTCGATCCTCCCGTTGTATGACCGCTTGAGCGCGGTGATGGAATCGCTGGGACGGCAATATGAGCTGATCTTTGTGGACGATGCGTCCACCGATGCCAGCTTCGAAATGCTGGCCAATCTGGTGGAGACTGACCCTCGCATGAAGGTGGTGCAGTTGCGCCGGAACTTTGGGCAAACGGCGGCGCTGGCGGCTGGCTTCGATCTGGCGCAGGGGCAGGTGATCCTGTCGATGGATGGGGACCTGCAGCATGATCCGGCGGACATCCCTTTGTTGCTGGAAAAGATTGACGCCGGGTACGATATCGCCAGCGGGTGGCGGAAGGCGCGCGTGGATAACCTTTGGATGCGCAAGATTCCCAGCCGGATAGCCAACTGGCTGATGGCGCGGGTGTCGGGCGTGAAGCTCCACGATTTCGGCACTACCTTCAAGGCCTACCGCGCGGAAGTG
>JALOKO010000110.1 GCA_025456495.1 Bryobacterales bacterium
CTGCTGTGCCCAGATGATGCGCTGCTGAAGGACGGCGAGGGGTTGCGAGTGGGAGACCGGAGGGGCGGGGCGCCCCGGGCGGGGAATGCGGTCCGCCAGCGTGCCGCCCGGGAGATACTCGAATACCAGAAAGGCGCCGGAATCGCTCTCCTCCAAGCTGAACAGCGTGGCGATGTGTGGATGGCTGACGGAGGAGATGGTGCGGGCTTCGCGGTGGAAGCGCAGGCGGGCGTCCGGGGAATCCAACATCGAAGAGGGTAGGAACTTCAGGGCGACGTCGCGTCCAAGGCGTCGATCACGGGCGCGAAATACCACACCCATACCGCCCTCGCCGGCTTTGGCCAGGATGTCGTATCCCCGTACAGACTTGCCCAACATTGTTTTCGCCTTTGCCGGAATGCTGACGCAGCGACGTCGGATGGCCGCCCGGCCCAGGCGGCCGGAAGGTCTTGTAACAATTTTCCTCGGTTGGGCTATTATGGCAGATTTTTCAGTGACTTCCCAGCAGGCATCAGACGGGCCAGGAGGCGTGGTGGTGGCCGACGATGGCGCACTGGGTGGGAGCCTCGGGGCGGAATGAGGCAGATTTGCACAGACTGCCTCACAGGTGTAAACTACGGCAACCCCGGCGAAGCAAGCGGCCCGTTCCGCGGCTCCGGTAGACGCAGTGAGCAACGGCGCATCGCGGATTCACCGTGCGGGTTCCGTGATGCAGAAGGCATTGGAGCAGCCCATCCATGGCAACACCCCAGCGGAACGGATTTCTGGATTGGATTGAGCGCACTGGGAACCGGTTGCCTGACCCGGCCATGCACTTCCTGGCGGCGCTGTTGCTGGCGTGGGTAGCCTCAGCGGTGTTGGCGGGGGTGGCGTTCCTTGAGGTGGATCCGCGCACCGGACAACCGCTGGTGATCCACAACCAGCTAACCGGTGAGGCGCTGGCGACATTCCTGACGAAAATGGTGACCACGTATACGGGCTTCCCTCCCCTGGGGGTGGTGCTGGTGCTGGTGCTTGGGGTGGGGATTGCTGAGCATTCCGGCCTGTTCGCGGCGGGCCTCCAGCGACTGCTGGACTTCACGCCGCGCAGCCTGCTTTCGCCAGCCCTGGCCACGGCCGCCATCCTGAGCCACGTGGTTGCCGACGCCGCCATCGTGGCCCTGGTACCGCTGGGCGGCGCGCTGTACTACGCGGCGGGCAGGCATCCGTTGACCGGAATCACCGTGGCCTTCGCGGGCACCACCGGCGCCTTTGCCATGAACCTGCTGCCCACGGGGCTGGACCCGCTGCTGCAGGGCTTCACGCAAAGCGCGGCGCAGATTCTCAGTCCGGAACGGCTGGTAAATCCGTTGTGCAACCTGTGGTTTATGGCGGCGCTGAGCCCGCCCATTATCCTTGCCACGTGGTGGGTGGCGGACCGCATCGTGGAGCCCCGACTGCGGGGAGTGGCGGTGGACGGGGACCCCGCAGGCCTGCCTAAGGTGGAGCCGGTAAGCCCGCGGCAGCAGCGCGCCTTGTGGGTGGCGCTGGCAACGGTGCTGCTGCTGGGCGGCCTGGTGCTGGCGGCAACGCTTCCGCAGGGCTCGCCTCTGCGTGGGCCGGACGGCGCCCTTACCGGGAGCCGCAGCCCGATGATGCAATCCATTGTGCCGCTGATGCTGTTGTTTTTGCTGGCCCCGGGATTGACCTACGGATACGCCGCCGGCGTTTTCCAAAGCCACAAGGATGTCATCAAGGGCATGACCAAGGCGATGGCGTCGATGGGCTATTACATGGTTCTGGTGTTTTTTGCCGCGCTGTTCATTTACAGCTTCAGTGTGTCGAACCTGGGGGCGTTGCTGGCGCTGAAGGGGGGCGCAATGCTGCAGGCGCTGCAACTGCCGCCCACAATCACCATCCTGGGCATTATTGTGCTGACTGCGTTCATCAACCTGGTGGTGGGATCGGCCTCAGCCAAGTGGGCCATGCTGGCGCCCATCTTCGTGCCGATGCTGATGACCACGGGAATTTCGCCGGAGCTTACGCAATTGGCGTTCCGCCTGGGCGATGGCCCTAGCAATGTCATCACTCCGCTGCTGCCCTACTTCCCGCTGGTGATTGCCTTCAGCCTGCGTTATGTCAAGGGCGTGGGCATCGGCACCATCATCTCGCTGATGCTGCCATACACGGCGGTTTACTATGTGGTTTCGCTGGTGGTGTTGTTCGCCTATTGGGGCCTGGGACTGCCCCTGGGGATTGAGGCAGGCTACGTGTATCCATAGGGTCAACAGGGAGCCTGGACGGAGGGCACGTGGGGGAAGAACGCATCGACGTGCTCTGTTTCAGATGCGATACTCTTTTACTTCGCCCCGCTTTTCGCTACGCTAGGGGTGAGGCCGAATGTACACCAATCGGTATGTACAGGAGGCCGGACGAACGGGCGGAATTGGCCAGTAGCCAGAATGCCCTCACAGGAGCGTGGGGCGACCGCGGAAGGAGTATTCAGATGAACCGTAGCGAAGGCACAGTTGCAGGCAAGGCAACCACGCAGATTCCGTTTCGCAAGTTCCCTGGCATCATGGCGACGGCTGATGGGGCCGGGGCGGCGGTTTGGGCCGAGAGCCACGTGGCACAGATGGCGTGCTCGTTTCCGGTGCAGCCGGCGCAGGCCATGCAGGAGGCCTTTGGCGACCTGGCCGCGGGCGGTGCGCGGAACGTGTTCCAGGAGGTGCTGGAAGTGGCTGCGGCCGAATCTCCCGCTGACGCTGCTAGCACCTGCGAGGGCTACACGCTTACGGGTGGCCGGGCAACCAGCTTCGTGAGCGGACAGGCCCTTCCGGCCATGAGCGAGGTGCTGACAACCATCGCCGGACGACGGCTGCCGCTTGTGTTTCACGTAGGGGCAAGGGCGTTGCAATCGCAAGGCACGGCCACGTTGGCGGGCCATGACGACGTGATGAGCGTGGCTGAGACGGGATGGGCCATCGTCTTCGCGAAAGATCCACAACAGGTGGTGGACCTGGCGCTGATTTGCCGTCGTGCTGCGGAATACGCCGAGACACCGTTCCTGGTAGTGCAGGATGCGTATGCCACAACGCACCAGATTCGGGACATTCTGCTGCCGGAACCAGAGCTGATGCGGCTGTTTCTGGGCGAGGCGGAGGTGAAGGTGAAGGACCACTTCAACCCGCGTCGGCCCACGATGTTGAATCCGGTGCAGGACGATGCCTCCTACATGGAGGGGCGCTTGGCCCAGCGGAAGTTCCTGTCGCGGACGCAGGCAGCGCTGGAAGCGTCGATGGAGGAATTCGGACGTTTGACGGGGCGCATCTATCAGGCCGCCGAAGGGTATCGCCTGGAGGAGGCCGAACACTTGATTCTGGGCTGCGGCAGCATGATGGAGGCGGCGCAGGAGGCGGTGGACCAACTGCGCGGCACGGGTACGAAGGCGGGCGCAATCACGCTGAACGCATTTCGTCCCTTCCCGGATGCCAGATTGGCCGAGATGCTGAAGGGTCGTCGCAGCGTGACGGTGTTTGAGCGCACCGACACTCCGCTGGCGCCTGCGAACCCCGTGACGTTGGGTGTGCGACATGCCATGGCCGCCCTCCCCAACGGCGCCCCCATGGTATTCAGCGCGGTTGCCGGATTAGGGACGTTGGCGGTGGAGGCATCGGCGTTTGTGGCTGCTGTGGAAAACGCGGTGGGCCCTGAGCCGCAACCTCTGCTGCTGTTGGATGCGCTGGAATCTGGCGACGGGGACGCGCCTGATGCCAACGCACAAGCTACGGGACTGGTGTTGCAGCGCTCAGGTGGCAGTGGGGGCGCGGAAGCCATGCGCCTGATTGCGGGCATCACGCGGGCCGTCTACGGCGTGCGCGTGGATGCCGAAGGCTATGTCGGCACGGAAAAGGTGGGGAAGCCACAGTCGTATCGGTTAGCGGCGGGCGCGCAGGGCAGGCCTCTTGCCCGACGGGTGAAGGCCAAGCTTTGCGTGGTGCAAAATCGCGGCTTGCTGTACGCCACCAATCCGTTGCGCGATGTCGCCGACGGCGGTGTCCTGTTCTGCCCCTTCGCGTCGTCAGTGGAGGCCGTGTGGCGCTTGATGCCCAGCCCGGTGAAGCAGGAGGTACAGCAGCGCGACATCCGACTGGCGGGCCTGGAGGCCAGGCACTTTGAGGAGCTGCAGCACACGTTGCTGCCCTTCGTTGAGGCGGATGACCTGCTGGCGCTGGGCGCCTGGTTGCGCATCAGTCCCTTCCAGCGCGAAAAGCAACTCCCCGAGGAACAGGTGAAGGAAGCAATGCTTGGGTACTTCGCGAAGGCGTATCCGGGCATCCGCCCCAATGAGAGCGAGGAACTGTATCGATGGGCGAAGTCGATCTACCTGGGCATGCTGCGCTTTGCCACACCGGCCGAGCCAGTGGAGATTCCCAGTGTCCTGAGCCTTCCTGTGATGACGGCTTCGACGGTGGTAAGCGCTGAGCCGGGAGAGGACGCCGACAACTTCTGTGAACAGCTTATCGGCACCGGGGCGTGCCCGAACCGGGGCGACGGCTGGCGAGCGGATCAATCGGCGCGTGCGCAGGCTGAACCTGCCGTCGCACTGGTGCGCAGCTTCCGCAATGATGCGCCGGCGATCCCGGTGATCGACATGGAGCGCTGCGTGGGTTGCATGGAATGTGTGGCGCTGTGCCCGGATGTGGCCATCCTGGGTAGAGTGACCGAGGAGGACGTGCTGGCGTCCCGTTTGCAAGCGGTGGATGACGCCACCGAACGCGCACTGTTATCGACGCGGTTCGGCCGCACGCGACGGTACTTTGAAGCTCCAAAGGAACGCGGGCAGGCGGGCGGAATGCTGGGCTTGTTCGTGGATGCGGATCGCTGCAAGGGTTGCGGCGAGTGCGTGGAAGCGTGCGGCGAAAACCACGCGATCGTGATGGCGCCGAAGTCCGATGTGGACATGGCCGCCTTTGACCAGGGACTGCAGTTCTATCGCAGCCTGCCGGATACCCCGGCGCACTACCTGATTGAGCGCAGCCTGGGCGATTTGCTGCTGAGTGAACGCAGCCAGTTGGCTGTGGGGGGCTCTGGCAGTTGCGCGGGATGCGGACAATCGACGGCCGTGCGTCTGGTGCTGGCCTCTACCGGCTTCCAGTTTGGGGCGGAGAACGTGGGCGTGGTGGCCGCCAGCGGCTGCGACAGCGTGTATGGCGCCGTCTTCCCCTACAATCCTTTCCGTGTGCCGTGGACGAACACGCTTTCCGACAATGCCCCGGCCGACGCGCTGGGCATTCGGCGGCGCTGGAATCGCGAGGGGCATCGTCAGCGCAAAGTGTGGGTGCTGGGCAGCATGGAGAACTTTGGCGGGGCGGGTTTGTCGGCGCTTACCGCGCTGCTGGCATCCGGCGAAGACGTGAACGTCCTTGTATTGGATTCGCAGATCTTCCATGCCGACAGCAGGCGGGTGCATGCGGCGGGCTATGTGTCAGAGAATCGCGCCAGCGGCTTGGAGGACGCTGCCCCGCTGCGACCGGCCCCGGACCTGGCGCAATTGGCGATGGTGTTCCCGAACGTGTTTGTGGCGCAGACCACGGCCTCGCACCTGAACCACTTCCAGCGCTCGATTCGCGGCGCCAACGAGTTCCCCGGACCCGCGCTGGTGGTATGCTACGCCACCTGTATGGCCGAGGACGGAGTGCCGGAGGACAGCGCGCTGGCCCAGGCGAAGCTGGCCGTGGAGTCGCGCGCCTTCCCCTTGTTGCAGTTCGATCCGCGCGCTGGCGACACCCTGCGCGATCGGCTGAACCTGCAAGGAAATCCCGCGCCGCGCGACGATTGGTACACGCCCCGGGGCGATGGAGAAGCGCTGGACTTCGTGGGCTTCGCCGCGACGGAGACCCGCTTTGCGCCCTACTTCAACGATGAGGGGGAACCCCTGCCGGCGCTGCTTAGCGCCAGCCAGGACCGTCTGGCGCACTGGCGACGCTTGCAGGAGATGGCTGGCTTCCGATAAGCCGATGCGTGGGGCTAGGTGACGCCGTCGCCTGGCCTCGCGCGTCCTTTGCGTCGATACCAGACGACGATTAGCTGACTGCGGGTTCCAGCAGGGTCAGGACGCCGGTGTTGGCGTCGAATTCCGCTTCTACGCCCACGGGCACGGTGGTGTTGTCGTCCACATGGCCAATCATCACGCCGCGCGCGCAGGGGATGCCCACGGCTTTGGCGGCATCCATCAACACGTGCTCCAAGCTGAAGGTGTTGCCCTTGGCTTCGGCGTCGGTAAACTTGCCGTAGATCAGGCCAGTCGCCTTGGCCAGCTTGCCGGAAATCACCAACTGGGTAAGCATGCGGTCAATACGGTAGGGCGTTTCGTGGACATCCTCCAGGAAGACCAACCGCCCCGCGAAATCGGGTTCCCAAGGGGTCCCCATCAGGCAGGAAACCAGCGTCAGATTCCCACCGATGAGCCGTCCGCGGGCTACACCGGGGTTGATGGGAGTGATGCGGTTCTCGCGGTCCACCTTCCCGGGACCCTTTTCAAAGGGCGGCGGCGCGCCAATACGCATCCGCGCTTGCGGCTGCATCATCACCCGCTGGAACTCCTGCACGCTATAGGTGGTGAAGGGGCTCATGGCGGTTTGACCGTGGTAGGTGATCATGCCGCAGCGCTGATGAATGGCGCAGTGCAGCGCGGTGATATCGCTGTAGCCGATAAGCGGCTTCGGGTTGCGCCGGATCATGTCGTAATCCAGCAAGGGCAGGATGCGCATGGCGCCATAGCCACCACGCAGGGCCATGATGGCCTCCACCTGGGGGTCAGCAAACATGGCGTTCAGATCCGCCGCGCGCTCGGCGTCCGAACCCGCCAGATACTGGGTCCGGCCAAAGACATGCTTCCCGGGTTTCACCTTGAAGCCGAAGCTTTCCACCAGTTCCAACCCATAGCGGACATCCTCATCCTCGGCCGCCGGACTGGAAGGCGCAACCACGCCCACGGTCATCCCGGGCCGCAGCCGTTTCGGCTTCAGCAACGGGGTGGTCTGCGCGCCCGCCCGTCCCCCCGCCCCGGACTGCGCGACCGCCAACGGTGCCGCCGCTCCGGCACTGGTCAATGTCATCCCACCCTGCACAAACTCTCGACGTTGCATAGAGCCAGCGTTGCAGAAGCGCACCCGTTTCGGCAAGCGGAGAGCGGGTTGCACGTACCCGCCGTTCGCCGTTCGATCGGCTGACCGCACAGATCAAGGAACCCTTCACCGTATTCCCGACCTGGTTATCTTGTTCTTTGAACGCCAATGACGTATCCTGCCAGCATGACCCTATCAAGTGAACGTAGTACTCATTGCAACCCACTGTTCCGCATGCTCCGTCCAATCGTATTCGCCATGCTATTCCTCGCCGCTGGGGGGGGCGAGCGGCACTAGCGAGCGACGATTGTGACCCGGGTCACCGCATGGAACAGTACGAAGGCCACCTGGAACATCTGCAGTCGCAGACCATGGGACTCTCCAAGCGCCTGTGCGCGTCCCACATGGTGTCCTACAGTTTCACCGCCACCAAGACTTCCGGGTCGGGTTCCAACGCCGACATCCAGTTTTACAGCAGTACATCTACCGGCCCAACGGACTTCCTGTTTCAGCGCAATGCCGTTGCGATTCCGTCGGCCACCGTCAGTCTACCGTTTGGCCACGGTTTCCTCAATCCCTATCGTGTCACGGCTGGGATCACTGCCCGACCCGCCTATTTCGTTGTCACGTCCCGAACCGGTCCACTGGATTTTACGGTACATGCCCAGGTAATCGACCGGAACCAACCGTGCCAAGTGGAGTTCCCATTTGTGCCGTGCCTACCTAGTGCCGAGTACAACACCGGCGGCTCCAGTATCGCGGACGCAACGGCAATTCAATTGGGTGAGACCATCCGCGGCAATGTGCACAATCGGGAAGACAACATCCTGAACAAGGGGGGCCAGTGGTTCAAATTCACCATCCAACCTGGTCAAGCAGTATCCGCCTCGGGGACCGTGCTTGGCGGGCCCATATGGGGTTCCAGTTTCGGCATGCAGCTATGGAACGCCGCTGGGACACAACTCGGCTCTCTTGGCACGCAACACGCTGTAAATGGAGTTTTTGAGTTTCCTCTGGAAGCTACTTTAAACTACATTTCCACGTACACACACACTGGCGCTACACCCCAGACAATCTACCTTCAGGTGTACGGTCAGGTGGGTATTACGCATGAATTCACTTTCCGCGTACGCGAAGTGATGATGAAGTTCACCATTCTTTCGAAAATGATTGACCCAGTGAATAAGCACTCAGAAGATGTCCTAATCAGGGGCGAGACCATGTGGGGTCCCGATGGTATCCCATTAGTGGAGTTTTCGCAGGCATCGATAGGCATCACAGAGATTTCCAAGCCATCACGATATCAGCAGAATGGCGGTATCCTCCCAACGTACTTCCGGCTGACCCGGGGCGTTGGTGAGTTTCTTGCGAGGTCGTTGGTTGGACCAGACGGCGCCAGCACGCCCGCGCCAGCCCTGTTAAAATTAACTTCATATCGGCTATTTGGGTCTAGCGTATCGTTTGAAGTGCCACAGTGGTGGAAGCCGGATATAAAGATCGATTCTTTAGCGGATGACTTGGTCCCGGCATGGCTCCAGAGTAGACTCCTGCAGTTGCGTCTTTCGTTTAGTGACCAACCCGCGACTGCAGCTTTTGACTCGGTCAGTTCTTACAAGGTCTATTACGAGCCTGGGCTTGATGGCACATGTGCTTGGGAATGGAGAACGAAGAATCCTATACATATAAATGTATTTGGCGACTCAAAGATGCGTCTTGACAAACCGTATCCAATATCATCCTGCAGAATCGCGGGAAAGAAGATTGGACGTTTGACTGGTACGTTCTTGCACGAGGCGCGACACTGCTACCAGATGAATCAGGGACAGCAAATAATCGCCGATGGATTGAATGATAGTGATGGGGATCTCCTTGTGCGACATGAGTACGCATCGTCTTCATTTGGTACTATGTTGGACTCTCCCAGTCCACGAAACGTCTGTGACCTTTCGACCAACTC
>JALOKO010000111.1 GCA_025456495.1 Bryobacterales bacterium
CGAAGGGGGGATGGGCGGAGGTTTCATCGTCGCCGTTGGCGTCCTTGTGGCAGGCTCCATCAGAGTCAATGAGATGGACGTGGAGGATGCGGCCATGCAGTTTCCTGATGAACTCAATCTGGTTGTCGAACACTTCCTTCTCGCCGGGCTGGCGGGCGCCGACGACGCCCACCATCTCGCCATGGCAGGTGTCGTACATGAGGCCGAAGTTGTCTTTGTTGACGCCGTCGTGAATGTGGAGGATCTGGCTGGGCTTGTTGAAGGCGAAGCCGGGTTCGAATTCCCAGACGACGGTCTGGCCGTGGTCTTCGGCAATCTCGCAGCAGCGGCGCCAGGTGTTCACGACACGCTGGTAGGCGATGGCGGGGTTCACCTCATCGAGGATGGTGGGCGGCTGCACGGTGTCGACGCGGATGGTGGAGATGCCCAGGTCTTCGGCGAACTGCGCGTTTTTCTTGAACTCGTCGATGTACTTGGATTGGTCGTCGGTGTTGACGAGCTTTTCTCCCCAGAGGTTGGCGGCGATGCCGGAGAACCCAAGGCCCATGGCATCCATCCTGGCCTTGAGCTCAGCGCGCTGACTTTTTTCGGGAAGCGCGCCTGGCCAGTCAGTATCGGGTCCGTTGGGGTTACCGGGGTTGGGGTGGGGTGGGAAGGCGCCCAACTCCACGCCATGGAAGCCGAGGGCCTTCAGCTTGTCGCACACTGTATCGAAGGGTACGGGGTTGGATGCGTAGGGGCCAATGGTGTAGGCCCAGGTTCCGATGGAAATTCGTTTCGACATGCCTGGTCTCCTTAGGTGCTGAGGGGTACTTACGAGGCCGGTGCGTGCGCAGACGGCGGGGCGTACCCGCTGAGATGGGTGGCGGAAGAGCCGCCGGCGCGGTTAGTCGCGCGTCAGGATGCGGACGTTACGGAAGCGGGCCTCCATGGGTGGTCCACGATGCAATTGAAAAGCGATGACGCCCGAGAGTTTCAGGTCGTCAGTAAGCTCAGCGGTGAGCAGGCCGTTGATGAGGATCTGGATATGGGGACCCTGGCAGCGGATCTCCACGTCGTTCCAGTCCTTGTCCTTGACGACGGTTTCGGCCTTGCCCTTCCAACCATTCACCATCACGCCGCGCTTGCCCTTCTCTTCGTAGATGCCGCCCCACCAGTTGCCCTCGGCCATATCGGCCTGGTAGCCGGCGACGACGTAATCGTCCATGGCGGTGCTGCGGAACTGGATGCCGCTGTTGTGGTTGCGGAGCTTGACTTCCGCCTTGAGGATAAAGTTGCCGAACTCGGCCTTCCTGTAGGTGAGGAAGGTGTTCTTATCGAGTTCGACGCCTTCGGTGGAGCCGACGATCTCGCCGTTGACCACCTTCCAGAGACGGGGGTCACCGTCCCAGCCATCCAGGGTCTTGCCGTCGAAGAGAGGGCGGAAGCCGGGCTCGTCAGCGGCGGGAAGGGCGCCCGGAGCCGCGGCAAACAGACAGAGCAAGGCGGCAAGCAGGTGAAGGTTGAGGAAACGCATACAGAACTCCAATTGACCAATCAAGGGCGAACCAGTTGCGCCGGGAGCTTGGGCGAAACACGGTCAGGCGGATAGGCCTGGCAGAGCACCCGGGGAGCGCAACCGATGGCGATCATATCACGCGCCCAAGGGGGAAGCCACTGCCTTGACACTGCTGGATGCGCCCGGTTGGATGCGCCCTGTTGGATGTACCGTGCGTGGGATGCAGGGGAGGGGCAGGAGGGCGGCGGGGAGCGGCGGGGAGAAACGAGTTGGCTAGAAGCTACCCGGAGCCGGGCCGTGTGGCTGGCCCAGATGGGCGCGGGTGAGGTGGAACAGTACAGAGCCCGGCACAAAGCCCGCGAAGCGCTCGCCCACGCCGCTGCGAAGCGCCGCACGAAAGATCGCCGAGACCAGGAACGGACGATGCAGCAGGCGGCGGCAGTGAGCAAGGTAAGCGGGAACGGCGTCGCCGAGGGCAGCGCTGCGCCCGGCCAGGGAACCACTCAAGAGGGCGTTGAGCATGCCGCTGCCGGTGAAGGGATCGACGAAGCCGAGGGCGTCTCCGGCAGGGTAGACGGCATCGGGGAGGGCAGCCCGGAAACGATCGCCATAGACAAGCGGGCCGACCGAGAGCCAGTCCATGTGACGGGTGAGGGTGGACAGACGGGCAGCCAAGGCCGGACTTCGCCGGCAGAGGGCATCGTATTCAAAGCCATGTTGCTTGAGCAGCGCTTCCGGACCTAATCCACACACGTTGGTGACGCCGTCTTCGGCGGGGTTGACGCCCACGTAGCAGCCATCGAAGAAGAAGAGCTCAATCGCATCGCTTATCGCTCCACGATGGTGGGCCTTGAAGCCGAAGACGCGCTGGCCTTTGGGGGCGGTGTCCTTGCGACCGTGGGCGAGGACGGTGGCCACGTTGGCGTTGTTGGCGGAAGGAGTTGGCGCCAGTTCCTGACACCATTCGGCGCCCGCCTGCATTGCGTGGTGGCGCAGCCAAGCGTCCAGCCGATAGCGCGTGAGACCCCAGCAGACTTCAGGCAAGTGGAAGCGGAATGTCTTGCGCGGGAAGTGGAGCAACAGGCGCGACATGGGGGCGGGGCGCAGAGCCTGAAAGGATTCCCAGATGCCCAGTTGCCGCAGCACCGGCTGGACGCCGCTGGAGAGGAACTCGCCGCAGACCTTGTGCCGAGGGAAGGCAGATTTTTCGTAGACGCGGACCTGGGGCGATTGGGCCTGGATGGCTGCAATGGCCGCGGCGCAACCGGCGAGGGCGCCCCCATGGATATGCACCGGGCGGGTCATAGGCTTGGGATGCCGCTAAGGGGCGGAGAGCAACAGAACTTCGGGACGCAGGCCTGCTTCGTCGAGGATGCAACTGGCGCAGCGCAAACGATATTCAGGAACGGCGCGACGAGCGGCCGCGGGCAACGTTTCAGGATCGTCGGCCTTGTGATAGGCGGCCAATGCGAGGCGGGGTTTCCATCGCTTCAAGGTGTTGATGGCGCCGTCGAGGGCAGGGACTTCCGCACCTTCGATATCCATCTTGATGAAGTCCACGCGGGGGAGGGCGAGCTCCTGGACCAGGGTATCGATGCGGGTGAGGGGAACGCGTTCGCCGTCGCTGGCGCCGGGTTGTTGCATGACGACGGTATCGGCGGCGGAGTTGGCATCGGTTTGCCGCAACAGCAGGGTGTCCTCAACATTCCACACGCCTTTGGGATAGACGATCACGCGGCCATCGGCGATTTCGGAGGCGAAGTTCCGCCGGAGACACTCGACGTTGCGCGGGGAGAGTTCAATGGCGATTACCTTGCTGGCGCCGCGCGCGAGGGCGGTATGGGTGAAGGAGCCCACGTGGGCGCCGCAATCCAGCACGACATCGCCGGGGCGAATCCCCCATTCGCCGGCGGTATCGTAGATGTCGCGGGCCTGCTCAGCGAGATTGAAGGGCAAAATCCAACGGTTGCCTTCGGGCATCCAGAAGCTGCGCGCTTGGAGGGAGCTACCGGCGGAAAGGTCCCACCGCTCAAAGTGCTGGTCGCGCTGACCCAGCGAGAGCCGCTGGATGAAGTCATCCTTCACCTGCACCTGCTGTTGGGCCTGTTGCGGCGTACGCCAGGCCAAGGATAAGGAGCAGTGAGGACTTTGGCCGCTGAGGGATAACCACGCAGCAGCACTCTGCTGAGGGTATACGAAGCGGATGGATGCGATGGCCGCAATCAGCAGAAGCAGGACGACCAGGAGTGACTTCTTCACAAGGCTGAGGATAACACCCCTTCAGGCAGGCGGCTTGGGGATGTAGACCGAGAGGCGGAACCAGGGATGATGGGTGCGCACCCGAGCCGTGGTGAGCCGCGCACTGGAGAGCAGGCCGCGGAGTTCGGCCGCAGTGAAGGCGGCCTGGACTGAGCGCCGTCCATCCTCGACGGTGAGAGGGTCCCAGGCGAAAAGAGCCTGGGTGTGTCTGAGGAAGTGGAAGGCCAAAGGGTGCCGCAGCAGATCCACAACCACGACGCCAGTGCGACAGACGCGGAGCATCTCATGCAAGGCCGGGGCAACCAGCGCGTCGGGCAGGTGGTGCAGGAACAGGGTGGAGACGACCACATCGACGCTGTTGGGCCGAAAGGGAAGGGCCAGGGCATTGGCGGCGACACGGGGTCCGGCGCCGAGAGCCAGGAGGTCAGCGCGGAGGTCGCTGCTGAGCACCTGCGCACCGGGGAGGCCGCGCCTCAACCAGTCCGCTGTGAGGGTGGAACCGGCCCCGACATCGAGGATGCGCAAGGGCGGCGAGGCGGCAATGGCGCGCAAACAGGAACGGAGGATGCGATAGCCCCCGAAGTAGCGATTGATGCGAGCCATGTCGCGGAGGTTGTGAATGGCGCTGGCGGCGGGAGTGTCGTCCAACAGCTCGGGTTCCATTACGCGATGGGGACGATAGGAAATCGAGTTGGATGGGGAACGGAGCGGCTCCGCGGGAAGGGGCATGCGCCTTCATGGTATCCAAGTTCCGCGCGGCGCCGGCATGAAGGCGAGACGGTGTTGCTACGCGGGATGGCTACGCGGGATGGCTACGCGGAATGGCTACGCGGTGTAGCGACGCGGCACAGTGGGAGGAAGCAGGCGGGGGGGGGGGGAGCGTCCAGAAGCGAAGAGTAGGTCCGGTTGGCAGCCTCCCCGGGCTACCCAGCATAGCGCGGCTTGACTGCCAACCGGTTCCCGTTCCGCAGGGCGCACCCGGAGGTGCAGGCCGCTGCGGCTCGGGCTGGGGATGGCCGGATGGTTGGGCGCGGCGCAACCAGATATTCCGGCCATGAACTCGTGAACACTATCCCCGACACGCACACCCATCGGGGTGCAGGTCTGGTGACTGGGTCGGGCGGCTATTGCCTTGCGATGTGATCAAAGAACCTTGCGTTCGGGAGCAGGGTTTCCTTACCCTCAGCTTCGAGGACGATGTGCGTGGCGGTGATGGCCACCAAGGTACCCTGCTGGCCGTCCACTTCGAGGGGCCGTCCCACTTCCACGATCTTGCGGACGTAGAAGCCGGCGGCGATATTGCGGATGATGTCGCGTGTGCCCAGGCCAAAGGAAAGCCCGAAGGCGAGGGCGGCGCCACCCAGCACCAGCGTGGTGACGATGCGCACAATCTCAGTATCAATCCGCAGTTGGGCGATGGCCATCATTGCGCAGACGAAGAGGATGGCGGCGGAGACGAAGCGCCCGAGAGCGGGCGCAAAGTCGAGGCCGGAGTTAGCCGCGGACTGCGCGACCGTTTGCCCGGCGAACTGCCCCACGGTACTGCCTAACAGCAGCAGCAACATGGCCGCGACGATGTTGGGCAGGTAGCCAAAAAAGGAATCAATGGCTTCGCCGATGGCCACCAAACCGAGGGCTTCCACGGCTGTTTGCGCCAGCAGCAGAAGCACCAGAAAGTAGACCAGGCGGGGCAACAACACGGTGAGTTGCTGGCTGATGCCCAGCCGCTGGAAGGCAAGGTCAATGCCCGCCTTGCCAATGAGCTGGTCAAAGCGCACCTTGGTTAAGACGTAGCGCAGTGTCCGCTCAATGAGCTTTGCCACCAGCAGTGCGCCCACCAGCAGCAACAGGCCCACCAACACCTTGGGCGTGGCGGAGATGACGGTGTTGGTGAGGTTGCCGAAGGCTTCCAGCAGCTTGTCTCTTACTTCCACCGGTCAGTATCCTTTCTGAAGCTGGCGGGCAAGGCGATCAGAAGCCTCACCATCTCGGCGATGATCAGCGTAGGGGTGCGCCAAGCAAAGGCGGAAACCTGCGCGGCGGCGGTGCGGCGGTGGATGGACCGGCGCACTTTCTGCAAAAGCTCCGGTGGCACAGGATCCTCCAACTCTCCCAATAAGGGGTAGAGACTCTCCGGCGCTTCGCCCGCGGGCAGGTCCTGATTGCTGTCTTGCTGATCCGCCATCGCAAATCCGTTCGAACCTACTGCGCGGGAAGAATGTCGTTGTCCACGGGATGCCCGTTGTCGGGGATATGCCCGTTGTCGGGGATATGCCCGTTGTCGGGGATATGCCCGTTGTGCAGGATATGCCCGTTGTCCAGGATATGCGACGGCACGGGGTGGTGAACGGCGGCGTGGGCACTATCGGGAGTCATCCCCGTAGAGCGCACGAAACTGTTCCCTTGCCCGCTTGATGCGCATTTTGGCAGCGGAGAGGCCAATCCCAAGAGACTGCGCAATTTCCTCGTAGCTAAGCTCATCCATGTCTCGCATGACCAAAGGCACGCGCAACGTGGGCGACATCTGGTGAAGCACGGCGTCAATCCGGCTCCGGTCCGCCTCGGCTTCCATTCGCTGGTTGGCGTCTGGTTCACTCCGCAATTCAGAGTGACGTTCCGTCAGTTCCTCGTCCAGGGGGACGGGTTGCCGTGACTTCTCCCGGCGCAGGTGGTTGAGGCAGTGATTGACCTTGATGCGCTGCAGCCAGTGGCGAAAGGAGGACCGGCCCTCAAAGCCGTGAAGAGCGAAGTAGGCCTTCACGAACACTTCCTGGGCGAGGTCCTCGGACGCGCTGTCATCCCTGGTAAGGTAGCGACAGTCAGCAAGAATGCGTCCCTGATAGCGCAGGACCAACTCTTCAAAGGCGCGCAGATCGCCGTCCCGCGCGCGGGTTGCCATCTCCACAAGCTCTAACTCGTTATCGTTTGCGTCCACCGTTCCTCGCCAAGGGGCGACACTGATCTTCTCACATTGCTGGACAACAGCCGAAGGAGGGAAGTCACATCATCGGAAAAAGAATTTACACAATCCTGCCCGGCAATCTTCACGGCGGAGAGGACTCCAGATTGCGGCGCTTGAAGTGACCAGCGGACAATGGGGAGTGTCCCTGGAATTGGAGTGTGGATTGCGTGGCGCGCTGGAAAGTGGCATTGGCATGCGGTTGCGCTTTGCGGAATGCCACCCATGGTGACCCGGCGCCTGTTTGCTGATGTCAGGGGTGCGCCCCGACACTGACCGAGGAACACAGAAGGAAAACAAGAACAATGAAACATGGCATGAGGCTGAAGGACATGGGGAGAGGCGCGCTGAAGTTGTTGTTGGGGGCGTTGCTGGTTGTGGGCAGCGCGATGGCCGCCGATGAGATTCTGATGAAGAATGGCGACCGGGTAACGGGCGAGATCGTCAAGAAGGACGGGGACACGCTGACGGTAAAGAGCGTCCACTTCGGCACGATCACGCTGCCGTGGGCGGAGGTGGCGAGCGTGAAGAGCGACACGCCGCTGACGGTGGTTCTGATGGATGGCGAACAGTTGAAGGCGACGGTGCAAGGCAGCGATGGGAACGTGCAGGTGGCCGCGCCCGGCGGAGCGCGGACGGTTCCCCAGGCAGAGGTTGCCGCCATGCGTAACGAAGCTGAACAGGCAGCCTACGAGCGGTTCTTGCGGCCGGGAATTCTGGACCTGTGGACGGTAACGGGAAGCCTGAACATCGCGGGCGCACAGGGCAACGCGGAAACGCTAACCGTTACGACGCCGCTGACGTTCGCGCGGGTGAGCAATACCAGCAAGACGACGGCATACTTCAACGCCATTCGCTCCTCCGCCCGGCTGCAAGGGCAGGACGGCAGTGAGCAGACCGCGGAGGCGGTACGTGGCGGATGGGCGTACAGCAGGAATCTGACGAAGGGCATTTTCGCCAACGCCTTCAACGACTACGAATACGACAAGTTCCAAAGCCTGGACCTTCGCATCGTGCTGGGTGGCGGTCTTGGATACAAGGTTTGGGCAGGGGAACGCGGACGGCTGGACCTGCAGGGTGGAGGCGCGTGGAACCGGGAAAAATTTGATCCCGCTCCTGATCCGGTATTCGTGCGGAACTCCGCGGAAGCGTATTGGGGGAACGACTTCCAATACAAGCTGAACTCGCGCACGACGATTTCGCAGGGCTTCCGCATGTTCAACAACCTTTCCGAGGGTGGGGCGTATCGCGTGAACTTCGATGCGGGCGCCACCACGAGTCTGACCAAGTGGCTGACCTGGACGGTGGCGTTGAGCAACCGGTACCTCAGCAATCCCGTGCCTGGCCGGCAGTCCAATGACCTGCTGTACACCACGGGACTGGGCTTCACCTTCAGCCGGTAGAGGCGGCGCATGGCTGGCCGGTGCGCGTCCACCCGGGGCTGCCCGTTACAATAGGGGGAACGGGCAGCTTCGGGGTCAGGATCCAGTGAGCAACGAACCCATCTTGGTAATTGGCGCCGGTCTAGCCGGGTGCGAGGCGGCGTGGCAGGCCGCGCAGGCAGGGTGCGCGGTGACGCTGTTTGAGATGCGGCCGACGGTGCAAACACCTGCCCATCGTACGGGCGATTTTGGGGAGCTGGTGTGCAGCAACTCGCTGAAGAGCGATGCCGCCGGAAGCGCGCCGTGGCAATTGAAGCAGGAGATGCGGCAATTGGGCAGCCTGCTGATGCGGGCGGCGGATCAGGCACGGGTGCCGGGCGGAAACGCGCTGACCGTGGATCGCATTCGCTTCAGCGAGGCCATTCGAGAAGCACTGGAAGGGAATCCGCTTATCCGCGTGGTGCGCGAGGAAGTGCGCGAGACCCCGGCGCAGGGAGTGGTGGTGATTGCATCCGGCCCGCTTACCAGCGATCCTCTGGCCGCATCGATTGCCAGCCTGACGGGCAGTGATCGATTGTACTTCTACGATTCCATCAGCCCGATTGTGTGGGCGGACTCCATCAACATGGATGTTGCATTCCGGGCCAATCGCTACGACAAGGGCCTGGACGATAGTGCCGACTACATCAACTGTCCCCTGAACAAGGACGAATACAACGGCTTTGTCGATGCGCTGCTTGAGGCGCAACAGTACAGCCCGCATATCCCGGATGATGTTCCCTACTTCGAATCGTGTCTGCCCATTGAGGAGATTGCGCGTCGTGGCCGCGACACGTTGCGCTTTGGACCCATGAAGCCGGTTGGCCTGACTGACCCGCGCACCGGCCGCTGGCCCTATGCCGCAGTGCAGTTGCGGCAGGAAAACGCGCGCGCCGACAGCTACAACCTGGTGGGCTTACCTACATCAATGCGCCCAGCCTGTTGAACGAGACGCTGCAGTTGCGTCAGGAGCCAAGGGTGTTGTTCGCGGGACAGATCTGCGGGGTGGAGGGATATGTGGAATCGATCGCCACGGGGATGATGGCAGGCATGCACGCGGCGGCGGTGGCCTGCGGCGAGACGCCGCGCGCGCTTCCTCGGGCGACCGCGCTTGGATCACTGTGCCACTACATCACGCATGCCAACCCGGCCAACTATCAACCCGCCAACATCACGTTTGACCTGCTTCCTTCACTGGATGAAGAGGCCCGCAAGCGCTTCCGCAAGGACCGCAAGGCACGTCACGCGGAGGTATGCCGTGTGGCCGCCGCAGCGTTGCTGGAGTGGGAGAAGGCTGGTTCTATCGAGGCTGGATCTATCGAAGCTGTATCCATCGAAGCCGGGTCCGCGGAGGCGGCAAGGCAATGAGCGTCGGCGGCAATGCGGTGCGCGGTGGGGGACAGGGTTTTGTGCGGCACCGGTATCTGCCACGCCCGGACTACACCCAACCTGTGATGGTGATTCCGGACGATGCGCGCGAACGCTTCATCCACACCCTCACCGTGCTTTACGGCGCTGACAGGGCGCGGGCCTGCACCGACGAAGTCTGCCGGATTCTGCAGGTACACGCCGCCCACAAACCGCCGGTTCTTGCGGAAGCCGATGCCGCGTTCGATGCCTCGCAACGCTTCACGGAAAAGGACGTGGTGGCCATTACCTACGGGGACCTGATCCATAGCCCGGGCAAGCCGCCACTGATCGCCCTGAGGGAGATCTTTGAGGAGGTCTTCAGCGGCGCTTTCAACACCGTACACCTGCTGCCCTTCTATCCGTACTCATCCGACCGTGGCTTCAGCGTGGTGAACTATACCGAGGTAGACCCCAAGCTGGGAACCTGGGAGGACGTCGCGCGCCTGGGCGATTTCATGCGCCTGATGTTCGATGGCGTGGTGAACCACGTCTCTGCCCAGAGCCGCTGGTTTCAGGAATTCCTGAACGCCAACCCCGCCTACGAGAACTTCTTCATCAGCTTCTCCACCAAAGAGGCCATCAGCCCGGACCATCTGCGGCTGATCCTGCGTCCGCGCACCAGCAGCCTGCTGACTCCCTTCCCCACTCTGCGTGGAGTGAAGCATGTGTGGACGACGTTCAGCCCGGACCAGGTGGACTTGAACTATCGTAACGAGCGTGTGCTGTTCCGGGTGCTGGAGGTGCTGCTGTTCTATGTGCGCAAGGGGTCTGACATCCTGCGTCTGGACGCGGCTACGTACTTGTGGCGGGAGCTGGGGACTTCCTGCGCGCACCTGGCGCAGACCCATGCGGTGATCCAGTTCTTCCGCGCGGTGATGGATCTAGTGGCGCCCACGGTGGGGCTGATTACAGAAACATCCATCCCATACTCTGTGTGAAAGAGGGTATGTTGAAACACGTCCATGGGGGCAATCAATTCAGTGTTATAGACACCATCAACCACTAAAAAGCCAACGTGAAGCTTTCGCGTTGGCATGACCGGTGGGCCCACCGCTCCGGTATAGGTGTCTTTATCCGGCCCGCAGGAGACGGCCCATGGTGAGCTCGCCGGGCCACCGCTCCCGGGCGTAAGCCCATGCGGCGGGCATGCACACCAACGGCACCATGCTGCGTTGCTCG
>JALOKO010000112.1 GCA_025456495.1 Bryobacterales bacterium
GCCACTTTGCGCGCGATCACCCAAAGGGATTGCCCCACCGGGAAGCGCCCCCCCATCCGCAGCCATGCCGCTTCCAAGCGCAGGATGCGCTCCAGCACCCGGTTCAGCAGGGGATGAACGGCCTGCAGTCCGCTTTCGGGCTGCGAATTCGTCAGGGGTTCCCACACGCGGAACTTGAACAAGGCGACGGGCAGCAGCAATGAGTTCGCGTAGGTCCACCGTAGCGGTTGCAGACCCGCCGCCGCCAGCACGGGGGCCAGTTTCGCGCGGGTGTAGCGCTGACGCTCATGCACAAAGGCAGAATGGCGGCTACGCAGCCAATCGAACGCGGACGCCCGCATCACCACAACCCCACCCGGCTGCAGGACGCGGGCAAACTCCCTGAGGGCCGCCCCTTCCTCGCCAGGTCTCAAGTGGGCAATCACATCCATGGCCAGCAGTAGGCGGAACGATGCCCCTTTCCAGGGCAATGTACGAATGTCGCCCAGCACCAGGCGGTGCAGACCCCGGTGCCGCGCATAGGCAAGGCCCTCGCGCTCCAAGTCCAGCGACGTCAGCCGGCTCAGCGGGTATCGCGCCTGAAACTGCGCGCTCACCCAACCCGTGCCACAGCCCACCTCGCAGGCGGGCGCGTCAGCGAAGGCCCCGGCATGTCGGCCAAGAAAGTCCCACAACATCCGGTCCATCCCACGAAACCACCAGAAGGTCTCTTCCGTGGCGGCGATATTGGCGAACTCCTGGGGATTAATCCCGGTCTCGCCCTTCATGCAATCCGTTCCTGCCCCGCCGACGCCAGTTGCCCCCCGCGGGTGGAGGATGTCACCGGCTCTTGCCACCCGAACGACGCCAACGACGTCGCCAGCCCATCAGCCATCGAAACGCGGGCCACCCATCCCAACGCCGCTTCGGCATGCCGGGTATCGGTGGCGTAGCTGCCCACATCAATCGGCTGCAGGGCCGCCGGGAAGGGCCGAATCACAGGGTCGGCAAGCGCGGCGATGCGGCTCAGGCGACGGGCGATCTCCAGGACGCTATGCGTCTGCGCGTGTCCGATGTTGAAGCTGCGATTGGTTCCCAGGCCAATCGCGCCCGCGTGCAAAATCGCGCGGACCGCGTCATCCACATACACCGGGTCCCGCAGTTGCAGACCATCTCCAAAGACATCCAGGGGTTCGCCGCGCAACGCCTTCGCGATAAAATTCGCCAGAAAACCCTGTTGCGGCAGGTGCAGCGCCATCCGCGGACCGTAGATATTGGTCAAATACAGCACCACGCTGTCCAGCTTTTGCAACCGCCACAGCAACAGGTGGTACTGGCTGGCGGCCAACTTGTGGACCCCGTTAAAATCCACCGGATGAAACGGGTGCCTTTCGTCCACCGGCAGATAGGCGGGTACGCCGTACACCTGCCGGGTGCTGGTGTACACCACACGAACCCCGGGAGCGTAGCGCACGCAGTGGGCCAGAAAACTCAATTGCGAGCTCACATTCAACGCCAGGTCGCGGCCCGCCTGCTCAATCCGAGGAGTGTGCGCGATCTCCGACGCCAGGTTGAAGACCACGTCCACGTCCCGCAAGCAGTTGGCGGCGGATTCTTCGCAACCGATGTCGGCCACCACAATCCGCACCCGATCCGCGATCGGCTCCACATTGCGCAGGTCGCCTCCGCAACTGGGGTCCAGCGAATCCAGCACCGTCACGTCGGCGCCCAACGCGTGCAGCGCATGCACCAGATTCGACCCGATAAAGCCCAATCCACCCGTCACCAGCACCCGCTGGGCGGCATACGAATTCTGCAGCTGGACTGGAGAAATCATGGCTGAAACTCCAGCACGGCTTGTAGCACGGCATCCGCCATCGCATTGCTGACATGCGGCGCCACGGGCAACGAGACGATCTCCCGCGCGGCTTGGCTGGCCACCTGCGGCTGCACCTTCCAGGAAGCAAATTCCAGCAGGCCGGGCTGCTCATGGATAGGCACCGGATAATGAATGCCGGACTGGATGCCGCACGCCGCCAGGTGCTGTCGCAGCGCGTCGCGTGTGCTGCTGCGCGCAACCACCAGATGGTTCACTGAATCCGCATCGAAGCGCAGCAGTGGCGTCACTGTGCCGGAAAGCGCTCCCCGGTAGCGTCGCGCCAGTACCCGCCGGCGATCATTCCATCCTTCCAGATAAGGCAGAAACGCGTTCAGATAACAGGCCTGCATCTCGTGCAGCCGCGAGTTGTGACCCGGCTGACGACAGAGCTGATCCCCCAACCGCCCGCCATCACGCAGCAGGCGTAGCCGCTCCGCAACCTCGGGGTCATCCGTAACAATGGCCCCGCCGTCACCCAGTGCGCCCAGGTTCTTGGTGGGATAAAAGCTGTAGGCGCAGTAAGGTGAAAACTTCGTCAGGGGCCTACCCTGCACGCGGGCGCCATGGGCTTGGCAAGCATCCTGCACCAGCACCGCGTTGCGCTCAGCGCACAGGGCCGCAATCTCTTCCAGGCGACAGGGCTGCCCGTAGAGATGCACCGCGATTACGGCACGCGTGCGCTTCGTCCACGTCGCCCGCAACGTTTCGGCGCTCACCAGCAGATCTTCGGGCGAAACATCCGCAACCACCAGCCGCGCCCCGGTCGCCAGCACCGCCTGCGCCGTAAACAACGAGGTCATGGCGGGCACAATCACCTCATCCGGCGTACCATCTGCCCCCAGGCCAATGCCTGCCGCGCGGAGACTCAATTCCAGCGCGGCCGTTCCACTCCCCACGCCCACGGCGTAACTGCCGCCCGTCGCGGCTGCGAAGGCTTCCTCAAAGGCCTCAGTCTGCGGCCCCAGGATGTACTGCCCGCGCGCGTGCATTTGCTCCAGGTTGCTGGCGATGGCTGCTTGCGCCGCGTGAAGCGCCTCTCGCAGGTCCACCATGGGCACTGCCACCGCTGATCGCGAAGGTGCGAATGCAATTGCCGTCATCATTGCTGCGCCGTCCCCGAGGCCCCCCATTCCTGCTGGATGGGTTGCTCCGCAATCCCACACCCCTGGGAATGCATGGCCCCTCAACGGCGGCTCTCCCTTGAGCAGATGTAAACAGATCGAATAACATCTTACTATTTCCCAATGAACTTTTCGATTGGGGTGGCGAAATCCAGGTAACCTTCGGTACCGGTTCAGCGTCTACCTGGAACTGTAAGTGTCATCTTGGAGACGCTCCTGGGATCGTCCGCCTAGGCTTCCCCCACCTCTGTCGCCCGACGCCCCTCGTCTCAATTCCCTCCATCGCGACAGGCACCCAGCAAGTGGCGCGGACCCTCTCATCGCGTTCATTCTGTTGGCCTTCCCTTCCCCTCCGACGCGGTGCTAGCTCAGCGGCTTGCCTCCCGCCGGCCGTCCCTGGGCTTCCCCTCCGCGATGAATCCGCTCACCGGACACCACGTCGTCTCGCACCATCGCGTTGGCGCAGCCACCACCCCGTATCTTTGGCGCAGCCACCACCCAGTGTCTTTGGCGCAGCCACCTCGCAGTGTCGTTCCGCCCTTTCGCGCGTTTTTCTCTCCTCCCATGGGGGTGTTTCCTCGCCAAGAAGGGTGCAGATCCGGAACATCAGCGTCACCACCAGCAGGCCATCCGATTGCACCAGCAACCGCGGCAGCCACAGCGCGCCCACCCCGTCGCAACCGCGTGGCCCACCCCGTCGCAACCGCGTGACTCACCCCCTCGCCGGTCGCGCGCCGTTACAACTCGCGTACGCGCACGTTCCGGAACCAAACCTCAATTCCGGGTCCGGAATGCACCTGCAGCGCGAGGATGCCGCGACTCAGGATGCCCGCGTCGGCTTCGGTGTAATCCACCGTCCGCATGCCGTCGATGCTCAGGCTGATGTGCCGCCCGTGGGCGCGGACGACGTAGCTGTGCCAGGCATCCTTGTCCAGTGTGTCGATGGCAGGCTGCGGCGCCTGCGCCAGGATTCGCCGCCGCCGCGATTCGTCGTACAAGCTTCCCCAGTAGTTCTCGCCAATGTCGGCCTGATAGCCGAACAGTTCATGCTCCTTCTGGTCAGGGATGCTGCGGAACTGCACGCCGCTGTTGCCGCGCCCACCCACCAGCCGGAACTCAAGGGACAGTTCGAAATCCTCAAAGCTGTCGCGGGTCCGCAGGAAGTCGTTCCACTGCAAGCCCTCGTGACGACCAACGATCATTCCGTCGCGGACGCTCCACAGGCCGGGCGTATCCTGCACCCAGCCATCCAGCGTACGGCCGTCAAACAACGGGCGCCACGCCCCCGGTTGCCGCGCAGGCTCCACCACGCGCCCGCTGCGGATGGCTTCATTGCCGTAGTGCGCCGCGTTGGCTGCCTCCACGCATTCGCGTACGTTTGTGTTCGGCGCCTGACGAGTGCGGATGCAATCCAGCCAGTTCAGCACGTGGTCAATGGTGCCATCGCGTTGGGCCTCCACGCGCAGCGACGGCGCGGGCAGGAAGGTCCGTCGGTCAAACTGGCCCGTTTCGGGATACACCTCAAAGTAGGGTCGGGTCAGCTTCAAGCTGCCCTCGGTACCCCGGAACAGGATGCCGCCGTCTTCCATGCGAGTCACCATCGTGCTGACGTAGGAAACCTGAAAGCCCTTGGGGTACAGCGAGGCCACGCTCACCGTGTCGGGCGCCTCAAACCACTGCACCTGCAACTTGCTGCCCTGGCCGCGCACGTCGCTGGGAACCCTGTCCCCCATCACCCAGTGAACGGTTTCAATCCAGTGCGAATACAGGTCGGTCAGCGTGCCCCCGCCGTAATCCCAGAACCACCGCCAATTGCCGTAGCGGTAAGGCTCAAAGGGCCGCGGGCAGGCGCTGCCCAGAAACTTCCGCCAATCCAGTTCCGCCACATTGATGTTGGGCGGCGTCTGGCGGGCGTTGTAGTTCTGGTTCCACCAGGTAAGCACCTGGGTGACACGCCCGATCCCGCCCCCCGCAATCAACTCCCGCGCCTGCTGCATGTGGGGATAGCTGCGCTGCTGGTAGCCCACCTGCACAATGCGCCGCGAAGCCTCCACGGCGTCGATGACGCTCTGCCCCTCGGCGATGGAATGCGTCAGTGGCTTCTCAACATAAACGTCCTTGCCTGCCTGCACCGCGGCAATCGTCATGGGAACGTGCCAGTGGTCGGGCGACCCGATCACCACGGCATCCACGTCCTTGCGATCCAGCAACGCACGGAAGTCGCGATGGATCTCCGGCCCCGCTCCCTGCTCACTCCCGGTCAGCGACTTGCGCAACGCGTCGAAACGAGGCGCATAGATGTCAGCCACCGCCACAATAGCCGCGCCCCCGTGCTCCTTGGCGGTGCGGGTCACGTAACTGCCCCGCCCGCCGGCCCCCATCAATCCCAGTCCGATGCGGTCATTGGCGCCCATCACGCGCGTAGCCGCCGCCGCCGTGGCCGCTGCCAGAAAGAAGCGTCGGCCGTAGCCAGAGCCTGCCTGCCCTGGGGCGGCAGTTCGTTTCGTAGGGCGGGCCTTGGCCACCATCGTGATTCCGTCCCCGGAACGGATTCTGTCCCCAATGCCGATACCGCTGCTCAGTGTCATGGCAGAAACAATATCGCATCCCGGATCCTGGCGCCCACTCCCGGTTGCCCGCTCCCGGTTACCCGCTTGAACAATTCAGCACTTCCCCAAATCCCACCCGCACACGAAACGGCCCGTGCGCCCAGTGAACCCGTGCGCCCATCAAACCCGTGCGCCCATCACAACATTCCCGTGTTCACAATGAAGGAATGACGAATCCGAATCAGGCCACGCCCCGCCCGCCCCAGCACGAGGTGGACCCGCGCGTCTATCTGGCCGCTGAGCGCACCTTCCTGGCCTGGATCCGCACCGGATTGGCGCTGATGGCCTTTGGCTTTCTGCTGGCGCGCATTGAGGCTCCGGTACACATCGTCAACAGCGGCGATGCGCCGGGCGTAACCCCCGCTTTGCCGCTTTGGATGGGCGTCGCCCTGCTGGCCATCGGCACAGTGCTTCTGCTCTGCGCCGCCATGCAGCACCGCATGGCGCTGCGGGCATTACAAGCCAACCGCTTCGTGGGCGCATCCCTGCCCGGCCTGCCCTTCGCGCTGGCCATGCTGCTGGCGCTGGCCGGTGCGGCCTTGGTGGTGCATTTGCTTCGCTAGAGCTCGACCGCCGCCGCGTGAATGCCCATGCGTTCCGGCAAGGCGCGGCGGATCTGGCGTTGGAACAACCGCTCCCTGAGCGACGTGTAGAATAAAACCTGCGGAGATTGCTCACCATCATGGCTACCCGGGATATGTCGATTGCCGAAACCGTAGACGCGGTCTTGCGCCGCTGGCAGGAACAGGGACGCTTGTCCGGCGCCGCCACGGCCGCGGCTGCGCCGGAATCCCTGGGCGAGGGCGTGTTTGCCACCGTCGACGCCGCCGTGAAAGCAGCCACAGTGGCGCAGCAGCGGGTGGCCGCGCTCAGCCTGCAGGAAAGGGACCGGATCATCGGCATCATCCGCCGCCTCTGCGTTGAGAACGCTGAAGCCTGGGCGCGGATGGAACTCGAGGAAACCAAACTCGGCCGCCTGGATCACAAGATCGAAAAACTGCGGATCATCCCCAACGTCCTGGGTGTAGATGCCATGCGCAGTGAAGCGCGCAGCGACGCTGCCGGGCTCTGCGTCATTGAGCATGCACCCTGGGGCGTCATCGGCATGGTGCTGCCGGTAACCCACTCCATTCCCACGATGGCCAGCAACGCCATCAACGTCATTGCATCCGGCAACACGCCGGTGTTTGGCGCGCACCCCTCCGGCGCCGGGTGCGCGCGCCATGCGCTGCGGCACATGAACCGCGAGATTGTGCGCGAAACGGGCATCGCCAACGTGCTGTGTACCACCAGCGAATCTACGCTGCGGCTGGCCGAGGAACTCTTCCAGCACCCGGGCATCGCGCTGCTTTGCGTCACCGGCGGCCCGTCGGTGGTGAAGGCCGCCATGAAGCATGGCAAGCGCGTCATCGCCGCCGGTCCGGGCAACCCCCCGGTAGTGGTGGATGAGACGGCGGACCTCGCCAAAGCGGCCCGCGACATCATCGCCGGCGCCAGCTTCGACAACAACCTGCTGTGCATTGGGGAAAAGGAAGTCTTCGTGGTGGCCAGCGTCGCCGATGCCTTCATGGCCGCCATGCAGCAGGCGGGCGCGGCTCGCCTGGACAGCGCCTCCATCGAACGCCTGGCGCAGGCGGCGTTCCGGTTTGATGGCGAGGGTGTCGGCTGCGGGCGAGCTCATCTGAAAAAAGAACTGGTGGGCAAGGACGTCGCCGTGCTGGCCGCCGCCGCCGGAGTCTCAGTGCCCGCCGGAACGCCCCTGCTGTTCGGCGAAACCAACGAGGACCACGCCTTCGTGCAGGAAGAGCAGATGATGCCCTTCCTCCCCATCGTCCGTGTGCGCGACGCCGACGCAGGCATCGCCGCCGCCCTCCGCGCTGAGCACGGATATCGCCACACCGCGCTCATCCATTCGCGCAACGTGGAAACTGTCACCCGCATGGCCAAGGCAATGAACACGACGCTCTTCGTCCAGAACGCCCCGTGCTCGGCGGCCCTTGGCACGGGAGGCGCTGGGTATCTCAGCTTCAGCATCGCCACGCCCACCGGCGAGGGGGTCACCACCCCGATGACCTTTACCCGCGAGCGGCAAATCTCCGTCAGCGGCGCGCTGCGCATCTTGTAAGGCAGTCCGCCGCCGGATACGCTACTCCACGCGCAGGCTGCCCCGCCAGGCGGTGGGCGTCGCCCCCACGGTGACGCGCACCGCGTGGTCACCCGGCGGCAGGTTGGGTACGCGGAAATTGATCTGGTTCAGCCCTGCCCCGGATTGCCCCGCAAACAGAATCTGGGCCGCCTGCCCTCCCACCGTCACCCGCACGGGAACGCTGGACGGGATCCGCGCCGCCCCCTGATACAGCAATCCGGCAATCACCCGCGGCGTGGTCCTCCCGAAGCCGGTCCCATAGAGTGCCAGCAGGTCTCCCACGCGCGCAGGTCGGGTGGAGGCGCCTGGCCCCAACGCGCCTTCGATTGCCGCTGGTGTGGCGTCCTCGTGAAGCGCGGCTACGTCACTTCCGTTCAGCAGGAACAGGCCCGGATTCTCTGCCTCCACATAGGCCCAGTGGCGGTCCCGCCCGGCGGCAGTCACCACCTCCACGGGCACCCATCCGGCGCGTTCCATCTCAGGCGCCTGGAAGTTCACCTGGTTCGGACTGATGAACGAGACCGCAGCCGGGAAGCCATCCACAAGCACCTGTACGCCATCCAGTTGGATGGGCAGCAGGTTGCCTTGAAAGTCGCTGTCGCCCCAGAGCCGGGTACTCGCCGACAGGTTCACGCCAAACAGGCTCATCCAGCTTCCCGTACTCACCCCGGCGGTGAAGTCGGCCGCATTCACCACGCCGCCGGAAACAATGCGCGGTCCGGTCACCGGGAATTCCTCCACCGTCAAGTGCAGCGGCACGGCGCGCGCGGCGCAGGCTTCCGCCGGGCAGCCCACCAGCAGGGTGGCGGTGTAGACGCCCGGCGCAAGACCCGTGGCGTCGGCCCAAACGTCCACCCGCTGGCCCTCCGGATGCCCTTCCGGCTGTGCCCGCAACCACCCCGGCGCGCCACCGAATGCGGGGAAGGCCACTGCCGTCAGGCCAGCCACCTCCAGCTTCTGGATGGCGGTGATGGGCTGGGCTGGCGACGCACGGAAGGCCAGTGCGCGCGGTGACAGCAGCACGGGCGCCGCGTTGGCGTCCACCTCCAACTCCACCTGCAACAAGGTGTCGCTGCGCGTGTCGCCTCCGGTGGAAATCACCGCGGCAGCCCGGTACCTGCCCGTGCTCAGGCCGCGCGCTTGCACCTGCGCACACAAAACACCGGGCGCATCGCCTTCCACGCGATCAAAGCTCAGCCAGGTGGGCAGTCCCACCGTGCGCACTTCCATCCGCCCGCTTCCGGCCGAATGCGTGACGGAAACACAGCGCTGCTGGGCGCTCTCCGGCCGGGTTGACGCCCTGAAGCGCAGCGTC